>SXHS01000189.1 GCA_005773145.1 Planctomycetaceae bacterium
ACCATCTGGTGATTTACCGGCACACTCTTGTATTGGAAGACTGGTACGATGTGTTCGATCGGGAACCGTATGCGAGCGCGACTATTCCCGAACAAGCAATCCGGGAATTCGCGGAGGTAGTTGGCGGATCGTACCGCGTCGAATTTTAGAGACCGTATGAGCGGGGGCTCAGTCGACATTGGCGTTCGGCGACTTGGCGTGAGGGCGGTTCAACGAAAAAGTCGGAAAGGCGGTGAGACACAAGGCCATGGAAAGAATGAATCACAGTTGGGCATCGATGGCTCGACGAACGACCGTCTCGATGACGCTACTTGGCATGTGCTTAACTTATGGCTGCGTCCGCGAAAGCAAAGTGCAACAGATTCAACGTGGCGTTGAGAACGTAAATGCACATGCGAACAAGATCGAAGACGCCTCAAGAGCATCCGACGGAAACAAGCCGGAAAACGATCGTAAGGCAAGCTCTGATCGATGAGGCGGCAACGTTGGCGCTCTTGAGCCTTGGCGTCCTCGCCAACATTCGTACGCAAATCATGCGAGCCGGACCGGGATGTGGACACTTCCGCCGGCGCCTTCGGCTGGGCGGTAAACGAAGACCTGACGATTGAAGGGGCGGGCACGCCTGGTCAAGCTCTCATCACGGTGTCGAATGTCCGGGCACCACTTTTTTCTGTGACCCGATGCTCAAGAATTGCCGATCCCTCTCGATGGACGATGTTCCCGGTGCACCCTCACGCGCGTTCGTTGCGTTGAAGTGCGGCCGATTGAGGAGCCGATGAGACCGACCAAGACAGGTGGAACGCGTAAGGAGACAACGCACAAGATCAGGATGGATCAATATCAGCAGCTGCGCAAACAGCTATTGCAATTCATCCAGCGCAACGAGCGTGCGCGGAGAAGCCAACCCCCGAGGTAACCCAAGTGCATCTCTTGGTCGTTCTTCTCGCGGCACTGGCCTGCGGGTCGCTCATGAATCGATCGGCGCACGCCGATTTGAACACCACGCTCAGTCAGTGGCTGAATCCAGTCGATCAAACACCTCATCCGGCGGTGGTCCGTATTACGGTGCCTGAGAAGGATGCAATTTCGTATGGATCCGGGACGCTGGTGGATCGCATTGGCCCCTACGGCATCGTCATGACCAATTGGCATGTGGTTCGTGACAGTCAAGGCGAGGTTTGGGTCACCTTTCCGAACGGATATCATTCGCGAGCCAGTATCGGCAAGACGGATGAAGACTGGGATCTCGCGGCCCTCGTGGTCTGGTCTCCCGCGGTCACGCCGATGCCACTGGCATCGGCAGCCCCCCAGCCCGGCGAACCGTTGACCATTGCCGGTTATGGGCAGGGAAGTTATCGGGCCGTCCGCGGTGCCTGTACACAATACGTCGCCCCAAGTCTGCAACATCCCTTCGAAATGGTCGAGCTGTCGGTCACCGCGCGGCAGGGGGATTCCGGCGGCCCCATCATCAATGACCACGGCCAGCTGTCAGGGGTCCTGTTTGGGTCGAGCCGGCACACCACATCAGGGAGCTATGTCGGACGCGTGAAAACTTTTTTAACGTCGGTCACGGATAGCTTGCGTCAATCGGCGGATAAGGGTTCTGGAACCGAACTGGCATCATCCGCCTTCAGCCACGAGACGCCCGGCTCTTCCGCGGACGGTACCGACCTGCGTCAAGAAATGTCTGCGAGTGCCGGACCTGCGAATCCAGGGGCTCTCAACAACAACTACGCAAACTACGCCGACACCAATCCTTCAGCTTCGCCCTTCGCCCCAACGCCAAGCACCGAGCGGGCCACGTCCGCCTACGTTGCCTCGCGGCATTCGGCAACGTTGGGTGCCCCGCGATGGGACGACGAGGCCCAGGACAACTTCGACCGCAGTGAAGAGGGCGGAAGGGCCACCGACCGCACGCGCATGAGTCCGTCGCCAGTCGACGATGGCTTCGCATGGGCCCAAGATGAAGCGGCCAGGGCAACCGTTGCCATGGATGGTGACCCTTCGCGTCATCGCGCCGAGCCCCGCATGGCGACCAGCGAACTGATAACATGGAGCGAGTTGGCAGGAGCGACCCGTTGGGAACAGGGCAAGTCCATCTTGGCCATGATCGGTATCCTGGCAATCCTGGCACAACTGGCGCAGCGGTCGGCCAAGTCATCGTCCTAGGGCCCTACTCTTGGACATTGGATCCTGACGGCCATCGATGTTACATGGCCGCCGGCAATGATAGCGGTTGGGCAACCTAGGCAGCCCTGGCTTGGGACCGTATCATGGGGTATTCCGGAACGGCCAGCAGTAAGGAACAATGGATGTCGCCAGAAACAGCAGGCATGGGGGATGGTACCGCAGCCTTGGCCCGAATCGCCGACGCGCGGCGGCAATTATTGGAACAGCTTTCCCAGGTCATCGTCGGCCAGCAGGATGTGTTGGACCAGCTCTTGATTAGCCTGTTCAGCCGTGGGCACTGTCTGCTTGAGGGGGTGCCCGGACTGGCCAAGACGCTGATGATCAGCAGTTTGGCCCGCGCGATGGACTTGACGTTTAGCCGCATTCAATTCACCCCCGACCTGATGCCCTCCGACATCACGGGGACCGAGATTTTGGAAGAGAATCGCGAGACGGGGAGTCGAGATCGGCGATTTCTGGAAGGTCCCGTCTTCGCACACGTCATCTTGGCGGACGAGATCAATCGTACGCCCCCCAAGACCCAAGCGGCCTTATTGGAGGCCATGCAAGAGCGTCAGGTGACCGTGGGGCGCCAGCGGCGGGTTTTGGTCGATCCGTTCTTCGTTTTGGCCACACAGAATCCGATCGAGCAGGAGGGAACGTATCCTCTCCCCGAGGCCCAACAGGATCGGTTCATGTTCAAGGTCTACGTGGAGTATCCTAATTTCGACGAAGAGTTCGAGATCGCGCGCCGGACGACGGCCGGCGGCCTCCCCACGATCCGACCGGTGATCACGGCAGCGGAAATCTTGGCCCTGCAACAGATGGTGCGCGAGGTGCCCGTATCGGACCATGTGATTCGCTACGCGCTGGCCCTCGTGCGACAGACCCGTTTGAATCGCCCCGGCACTCCCGACTTCGTGGCGGAGATGGCAGCCTGGGGAGCCGGTCCACGGGCCGTCCAATTCTTGATCGTGGGGGGGAAGGCACGTGCCATGCTACAAGGCCGGACGCATGTGACCACCGACGACATCCAAGCGTTGGCCAAACCGGTGTTGCGACATCGCTTGGTCATGAACTACACGGCGGAAAGCGAAGGATTGACGGCGGACGACTTAATCGACCGCTTGCTGGCCGTTACTCCGACCAAGGAAGACGAGTTGACCCGCGATGCCCGATTCCAAAAGATTTTTTCATCCTGAGACGATCCGACGCATTACCCGCTTGGAGTTGCGAGCGCGACACATCGTCGAGGGATTTCTCTCGGGGTTGCATCGCAGCCCCTATTTCGGCCAGTCGATCGAGTTCTTGCAGCATCGCGAGTATGCACCCGGGGACGACCTACGGCATGTGGATTGGAAAGTCTGGGCGCGTCAGGATCGGATGTACGTCAAGCAGTACGAGGAAGACACCAATTTACGCTGTCACTTGCTCGTGGACGTGTCGGCCAGCATGCAATATGGCAACGGCCCCTTAAACAAATACGATTACGAATGCACCCTAGCCACCAGCCTGGCCTACTTGTTGTTGCGGCATCAGGACGCCGTCGGCTGCCTGGCCTTTGATGAGCAAGTGCGCAGCCAGGCTCCGGCGCGAAGCAAGCGCACGCACTTGGAAACGGTCGTCCGTTCCCTCTCCGTGGCTGAACCACGCGATAAGACACGCCTGGATCGGGTCTTGAAGAATGCCGCGGAGATGTTGCCTCGACGCGGCATGATTGTGCTGATCTCCGATTTTCTTGTCGACTTGCAGACGGTCTTCCAGGGCCTGCGAATGCTCAAGCATCGCGGGCATGAGGTGTTGATTTTTCACGTACTGGATGACGACGAGCTGGACTTCCCCTTCAGCGGCCCAACTCGCTTCGAGGGCCTGGAAACGGTCGACCACTTGAACTGCAATCCTCGCGCCTTGCGCGATGGCTACTTGGAGGCCCTGCAACAGTTTCTCACCGAACTGCGTCGCCATTGCGCGCAGCAGAATTTTGACTACAGCTTAGTCCGCACCCGTCAACCCCTGGATGTTTCGCTCGTCAGTTACCTGAGTAGCCGGATGGGGACACGCCGTATCCGCCATTAGTCGCTCGGTGATTTAGATTTCGACCATGCAATTTCTCCATCAACCACTCACCTGGGCATTCCTGTTGCTGCTGGCCCCGCCGTTGATCCATATGATCAACCTGATGCGGCATCAGCGCGTCCGCTGGGCGGCGATGGATTTTTTGCTGCAAAGCCATCGTAAGCATCGGAATTGGATTCGACTCAAACAGCTCCTCCTACTTCTGATGCGGATGGCCATTATCGGCGCGGCCGTGGCCATGTTGGCCCAATTGGTCAGCCAACATCAATGGTTCCACTTTCTCGGCGGCACGACGGTCCACCACCTAGTGCTTGTGGACGATAGCCTATCCATGACCGATCGCAGTGGCGATACGACGGCTTTCGAACAGGCGTTGCGTACGGTAAAACAAATCGCGGCACGGGCCGGAGCCATCCAGGAACAAAGACAGGAAATGACCCTGTTGCGATTCTCGCGTGCCGAGCATGCTCCGCCACCGTCATCGGCCGATGCATCCGCACCCGACGGGGACATGGCCGAGGGGACTCCGCTGGCGGCCGTTGAACTGCCTGCCACCGTTTTGGGACGCGATTTTGACAGCCGCCTGGAAGACCAGCTGCGGATGTGGGAGGCCTCGGAGCTGGCCAGCGAGCCGACCGCCGCGCTGCAAATGGCCCAAGAGATCGTCACGCAACAGACCGACCGGCAGACACGCGTGTATGTCCTATCCGACTTTCGCCGGCACCCTTGGTCGACCCCTGCCCAATTGCAACCGCTGTTGGATCCATTGATCAAAGCCGGCGCTACCGTGCACCTCGTGCGTTGCACCGCCGCGCAGCACGCCAATTTAGCCGTCACTTCGCTGCAGACCGTTGAAGGCCCAACGGCGGCAGGCGTCCCGTTTTTCGTGGATGTGCAAGTCAAGAATTTCGGTGCCGAAGTCGCGCAACAAATTCCCCTCAAGATCCAAACGATCACCCACGCAGCACCAGCCGACATGGATCCCACTCGCCCCGCATCCCCTGAGACGACCGACTTACCCACCGTCCTACTGGAACGACTCGAGCCAGGAGAGACGCTCACCCGCCGTGTCCAGGTGCTTTTTTCTCAGCCGGGCGAACAGATTATCCGCGCCGAACTGCCGGAGGATGCCATCGCTGCTGACAATTCACGGATGTGCGTCGTGTCCTTGTTGTCGACAATCCCCGTCTTGGCCATCGATGGCAGCTCGGACGGACAACATGCCTATTACTTGCAATCGGTCTTTCAGCCGAGCCAGCGGGCACAAACGGGCGTTCGCGTGACCGTTCAGTCGACCGATTTCCTGCGCCAATTGAATGCTGCGGACTTGGCCGAGTATCACACGGTCTATCTCCTGGACGTGGATCGCGTGGATCCGGCGGCGCGCAGCGTCTTGCTCCAATATGTGCAGCAAGGAGGTGGGCTTGCTGTATTCCTTGGCCCCGATGCCCACCTGCCGTCCTACCAGGAATGGTATGGCGAAGGGGAAGGACTATTTCCCCTTTTGCTGGACCGAGAAGAGGAATTGCCTGCAGCCGATAGCCCGACCCCCGACCTGATCGTCACCGACCATCCGTTGTTTCGTGGACTACTCGGCGAACGCAATCCATTCGCCACGGGCATTCGCGTGGAACGCTACATGCGGCCTGTTAGCGGCTGGAAGCCCCCAGCACGCTCCACGACTCAGGTGCTGGCGAGATTACGCAACGGCGATCCGCTGATGCTCGAGCGTCGCGTCGGTGCGGGACGCGTGGTCGCGTGCCTAACGACACTGGCCCCCCTCTGGAATAACTGGGCCCGTGAGCCCAGCTTTGTGGTTGTCATGCTGCAACTCCATGCGTATCTCGACGCACCACGCGGCGACATCCCAGCGCGGTTGGTTGGCACCCCAATTGAATTGTCACTGGATAGCACACGTTACCTACCCGAAGTCCAATTTTGGCTACCGAGGCGACTGGAGGGCCCCCCCCGCAGCATGACGCGACAAGGCGTGCCCGTACCTGCCGGGGTGGACCCCGCGGGGCCACTCGCCAACACGCCGTCAGCACCCGACCGACAGCCAACGCCCGACCGCACCACCGGTTCCCCAACCGAAAAGTACTTCACGGTCTCGCTCGGCGGACCTCGCGACAAAGCCTATCTGCCGACCGAAACCCAAGGCATCTATGAAGCACGCCCGGTCCGTACCGATGGCCAAATGGAATTCCATCGTTACGCTTTGAATGTTGACACGCGCGAATCGGATTTGGCGTTGCTGGACAAGCGCGAGCTGGCCGAACAGCTGCAACCGATCGAGGTCCACGTCCATGACCCCGAAGAACTCGATACAAGCGCCGACGCGATACCGGGATTTCCGTGGAGCCAGGCATTGCTGTCTGGCTTGGTGCTGCTGCTCATCGGCGAGCAACTGTTGGGATACTCGGCAAGCTACCATAAAGCGGCGCGAGGCTACGATGGTTCGCCCTCCGCGCGAGTGGGCGGGGTACCGCCACGTGCCGCTTCCACTCGTCGTGCCGCGTCTTCGCCCTTCGTCGGTAGCGGAAGGGGTGAGCGATGAATGCGTCATGGTTCCATTTGATGGCGGACACGCTGACTCGCACGTATTTCGAGTCGGCGCGCTGGCATGCCCTGGACCAATGGTGGCACTGGGCGGCTCTTTTAGTCGCGATCACGGTGATTCTGGGGTACATCATCGGGATGTACCGGCGCGATGCGCAAGAACTGTCGACCGGCCGGCGCTGGCTGCTGCTCCTCCTCCGCATCACCGCCTGGATCGGATTGCTGATTTTCTTTCTGGACATCGAGAAGCGGACGGAACGTCGATTCGTGAAGCCCTCGCGGGTGGCCTTGTTGATCGATACCAGCCAGAGCATGGGGCTGATCGACGCTCCTCCAGCCTCTCCGCCTGCCACAGAAGGAGTGACGACACCGCCCGCCAGTCGCTTGGCGGCCATTACGGACACCCTCACCAACAGTCCGCTTCTGAACCGTTTGCGTGCGCAACATGAAGTGGACGTGTATCGATTCGACCAAGCAGTCAAACCGTCGCTGATCATGTCCTTGCCCCGCCAAGGAGCGGACAACGCCCCGGCCGCCCCCCCGAACACAACCTCGCCTTTAAGCACGAACACCTCGCAGAACACCTCGACAAGTCCTGCGTCCGATAGCCCCAATTGGCAATCACTGCTGGAGCCACGGGGCATTGAAACCCGTTTGGGGGACGCGTTGCGGCATGTGATTGACCGCGAACGAGGTGGCCCCATCGCCGGCATCTGCATCATGAGCGATGGTCAGAGCAACGCGGGCATCGATGCCAGCGAAGTCGGGGCCATGGCCGAGCGCGCCGCCATTTCCTTGTACCCCATTGGCATCGGCTCGGAAAAGCAGGCTGCCAATGTGCGCATTGTAGACATCGAGTCACCAAGCCGCGTCTATCCGGGG
>SXHS01000190.1 GCA_005773145.1 Planctomycetaceae bacterium
ATCTTTTCCCCCTCTGCGAGTCCTTCCGCAATCTCGATATCCTCGTCATTGGCGCGACCCGTCCTCACCGGTCGCTTGGCGAAGTGGTTCCCCTGCTGCACGTAGCACCAGCTGGAAGCACCTTCCGCCAAGACGGATTCACGCGGCACGCTGATGACATCCGGAATGCTGGCCAAAGGTATTTCCACGGATGCAGACATGCCCGGCATGAGATGCCCCATGCCCCCTTCGAGAATGATCGTCGTGGCATAGGTTCGACGTCCGGGCTCATCCGCGGTTCCGGTCGCCTCGGGGAGGACGGCGATCGACCGAATCGTCCCCTGGAACTTCTGTCCCGGAAATGCTTCGATGCGCACGTCCGCCTTCATGCCCTCTTCCACTTGATCGATCACCGTTTCCGGGATGCGCGAGCGAACTTGCATGCGGTCCAACTCGGGCAACGTCATGATCACCTGCCGATTGCGCACACTGGCACCCGCGCGAATCTCTTCACCTTGCTGGAGATTTTGAGAATAAACCACCATTCCATCCTTCGGCGAGCGAATTTTGCAATGGTCCACCTGCTCCTCATACCACGTCAGTAGCGCTTGTTCCTTCTCGAAGTGCACGTTAGCGGATGCCAGCGAGGCTTCGACCTGCATCAACCGGCCCTGATTGCGTTTCTTGATCTCGTCCAAGTTGTTCTCGGCGTACGTCACGTTCCCCTTCGCCTCCATCTGGACCATCTCGCGATCCAGCGTTTCCTTTTTCCGCAGGACTGCAGTCTGACTGCGCAATCGATTCATCTGGGCCGCCAACTGCCCCTCGGCCCGCAAAAATTCCAAACGACTCCGTTCCAATTCATTCTTGCCCGCGTAGCCAAGCTTGAAGAGGGACTCAATTCCCTCCTTATCGCGTCGTTTGAGCTCTAAGTTGGCCTGGGCTGCCAAGATCTCGCTGTTGATATCGTCGATGGAGCGGCGAATCTCTTGGAGTTCCAACTGCTGAGGTCCGTTGTCCTCCGTGGTCATCTTGTTGCGCAGCTTGGCCATTTCTAGTCTCAGCTGGGCCGCCGACTCATCGGCGGCGTTCTGGGACTCCTGGTTGGCAAAGGCGGCTGCGGCACCGACCCGTGACGCGCGTGCCGCCTCAGTCTTCACCTTCTGGATATCGTATAATTTGTTGTTGGCCGCATCCAATTCAACCAGCAAGTCGCCTTTTTTCACAAGCGTGCCGTTGGGAATGATCCAGAGGATCTGCGTTCCTTGAACCAAATCCGTCCTCGTATCCTCGACTTCGCAGGTGATCTGAACCTCTTCCTGACTTTCAAGCGTGCCGACCTGCGAAACGACGACCGGCAGATCCCGCCTCTCGGCCGTGAACAACACCAGCCCTTGCACCACGGGCGGTGTGCTGCCCGCGTTTACGAAAAACGCCGCGATCGCCGCCATGAAGACCAACAGCCCAGCAGCCAACAGCCATGTCTGCAATCGCAGCATGCGCGAGTGTAACTCAGTCTTTACTCGGTCTCGGACCGACAAACCGCCAGTCCAGAACCGCTTGACATCCGCCCTCATACTTGTCCACCTCCGCACCGTGTGCGCAGCAACACTCCCTCGTTGCCAACCTCGACGGACGACCCGCGTGCTGCCCCGCTCAATCCGAGCGAACCCATCAATAAAAATCAGGCTCCCTACCCGCATGAGGCGGCCGTCAGTAAACCACCACCATCCTCCCATGATGCAGCCGAAAAATCAACACCAAACAGGCAAGATTGGTAAAATAGGCAAACAGGAAATGTGCATAGGGTACAAAATTTCAGTATGGGAATTTTATAGTACCATGCGGGGGGGGTACAAGTTGTAAATCGTGAAATAATCACGATTTAACAGCCGTGCCTCGCGCTATTGGGCCGCGAGATCCGCGCGCCGTTATTGCGGATGGCACCAATACGACCTCTTTATCTCCAATTGTCATCATCCGCGCGCAGCGAGTTCACTACACACGGTCGCGTTGGGTCACAGGGGTTGACGATGCTCGCGACGTCCGCTCTGATGGTCGCACCCCAAGATGCGTGGGCGACGATGCTACGCATCTTTTGAGCCTTGGTGATGTGGGCCTATCGTCAGGTTTCGTCCGGCGGATGAATACCACGCGATTGCCGAAACATGGTGACACGGGTTGTCGACATCGCCATCCTACCCGGCTCAAAAACACGTCCCCTGCGGGCGCCCCTTATGGCCCGTCGGCTCGGACAACCTTGCATGGAAGCGTCACAAATCCAGGGCACGGTAATTCACTGCATCACGCGGGCTCGCTTTCGGGCGAAGGTCCGGCAAGCAGGGTCCCGTGCCCGCCCCAAGGTTGATCTCGATGAACGTTGGCACTTGGTGGTGCCGTGCCTCGCCGCGTAGGCGAAGCATCAACACGAGGTTCGCGAGACAGAAAAGATGGAGGAGCGATGATGAGACGTTTTGCCATGATGGTTGCTTTGAGTGCGTTGGTGTTTTCGACGCGTGTTGTTGTGGCCGACGAAGTACAGCCAGTTGCCGCCGACTCCGCAGACCGCCAAGTGACGGCCGATGATGCCAATCGTCCCCTGTTTTCCAGCCGTTTTGGCGACCCGTTGGGGAATAGCCAGAATCGGTATCTCTACCTGTACTTCAAGCAAGATCCCGGTGTGGTTTGGACACGTCGAGAAGGAGATTGGCAGCAGGCCACACCGGTTGCCTACCCGCAGGGGGGACACACGGTGTTTCGAGTTCCCTTCTCGATCCAGCCAGAAAGCGACTCCACTGTGTGGGTCAGTACCTGGCCTCAGGGAGAAGGGCGCAATTTCCGTGTGGAATTGAAGTTTGTGGCGGATGCCACGGAGCCTCAGATTCAGGTCGTGCAAAAGCTGGTACGGAGTCGTGATGAGATTGCGGCAGAGCGAGCCTCACGACGCGAGCGCCAGAGTCTCGCAGAAGCCCAAGACCCCTACGGTTTCGTCTCGCTCTTAAACAACTACCGCGCCCGCATGGGCCAGGGCCCCGTCGTCCACGATGTGTCCCTTTCGCAACAGGCAAGTCAGAACAATCAATCCGGATCCCCGCATGGCTACGTGCCGGGTGGGTGTTGCCAGAATTGGTGTAGCGGCACGGGAAGCGCTGATGGGGCTCTGCAGATGTGGATCAATTCGTCTGGGCACAATGCCAATCTGCTACGCCCCTGGGTTCGTCGCGTGGGCATCGCTTTTTCTAATGGAAATTGGACCATGAACGGAGCCCGCTAACACCCAGTGACTCCTGGTGCGCGGGTTGACAGCGAATAGTTACACGGTGTCGCGACACGGGAACCTACCCGTGTCGCGATGCGGTAACGATTTTGCGTTACGGCACCGTGCGGGCATTACGACACCGCTCGCCAGCGAACTGCGGTGAGCTTTTCCTTGACCGATCGGTAAACCTGATCGACCGTCAATTCTTTCATGCACGCATGGTGCCCCAACGGACAAACGGGCTTGCCACAGGGGCGACAGGGGACGTTGGCATAGAGCATCACGTCGTCCGCGTGATAGTTGTAGCCGATCGCCGGATCGATGGGTCCAAACAGCGAGACGGTGGCAATCGAGAACGCCGCCGCGATATGTCGTGGCCCACTGTCCGTCGTTACCATCAGATCGGCACGACGGATGCAGGCCTTGGCAACCCCGAGGCTCAGGTCTTCATCCGCCATACTGAAGACGTTGCGCCGCCGCGCGCCGATGGCGATGGCGCGGACCGCTTCTCGCTCTTTGGGACCACATAACACCAGCACGGCCGCAACATGATGATCCACAATGCGCTGCGCCAGCCCAATCCAATATTCGTGGGGCCAATCCTTGGCAGGACCAAACGCACCCCCCGTGTTGAGCAGGACAATACGTCCCGCCTGTTGCAGGCCCAACCGATCCCAGATCTCTTGCGCGACGCGCTCATCCGCAGCACTGGTGGCCAGTTCCAATCGCTTCGGTTCCGGCGGGCACCCCAACGCAGCCGCGACCATCAGGTAGTGATCTACCGTCGACCTTAGCCGGCCGGGCTCCTGATGACGGTCCATGGGGACGCGCTGATTGAGCATCCACGTACGCCCGAAGCTGGCATGGCCCCACCGCTGCCGCGCGCCGCTTAGCCAGCCCAGCCAGGCGGATGAGACGGAGTTCGGCAGCAGTACCAAATGGTCGAGTCGCTCCGCGCGCAACTGCCGCGCCACGCCCCAGAGTCGATGGGACCGGTTGGTCGCGCGCCGGTCGTACAGAATGACTTGATCCAGCCAATCGGTCCCCTCCAGCACGCGTTGCACATAGGGACGCATCACGCCGATCAGGTGCGCGTTGGGGCCGAAATGGCGACGTAGCGATCGCAGCGTGGGCGTTGCCATCACCACATCACCGATCCAGTTGGGCAGAACGATCCCGACCTTCATGCTAACGACTCCCCGTGCTTACCAGCGCCCACGCCCTGCCCCATTGACAAGGTGGCGGATCATACGGGGAGCTGCCAAACACCGCAAGAGGATGCTCCGTCATGTTCGTGGGGGTAGGGATCTCTTTCGGTGTCAGCATGCTGGCATGCCCCGCCAAGTCCGGCTTCCCTTGCTGGGTTCCCTACCATTTGGTAGGTATGGCCGCCACGGCACGGCCGACGTCAGCACAGGAGATGGCAAGCACATGACCCCCACCGCACGTTCGGCATGGGACCTAGCTCAACTACGGGTGGTCCAGATTTCGCTGGCCGCTGCATGGGGCGGGCGCGAGCAACAGGCTTCTCACTTGGTGGAAGGCCTGCAGCAGCGCGGCCATGCGTGCCTGACCATCGCGCGCGCTGGCAGCCCATTGGCCGATTGGCTACAGCGACATCGATTTCCTGTCCTCGCCGTTCGGGGCCGCGGTCGGCACCCGTGGGACATGTTGCGCGTTCGTCGCCGCTTGGCGGGCTGGGCTCCCGATGTTGTCCACTTCAACGACCCGCATGCCACGACCTTTGGCAGCCTTGCCCTGTTGGGACTCGCCGTTCCGGCGCGGGTTGCTGTCAAGTCAACCTCCTTTCCGATGCGAACGCCCTTCCGATACCGCCGGCTGTGCGATCGCGTGATCTGTGTGGCGAGCAGCGCATTCGCGGCTTGCCGCCAGGCGGGGATTCCGGCAAGCCAATTACGGCTTGTGCATTCCGGGTGTGAACCCTCGCTTGTCCGCGGAGGAGATCGTGGGCAGCTGCGACACGAGTTGGGGCTGACACATGACGATCTCGTCCTGTTGAACGTTGCCAACTTGCTCCCAGTTAAAGGACATGCCTCACTCCTGTCAGCGTTTCGCCGCGTCGCTGATCAACTTCCACAAGCCCACTTGGTCGTCGCCGGTGAGGGACCACTCCGCGAGGCCTTACAAGCACGGACCCGCGATCTCGGCTTGGAGCGACGAGTCCATTGGCTGGGGTTTCGACGTGACCTCCGACAGCTGTTTGCTGCGGCCGATCTCTTCGTTATGTCCTCGCAGCTCGAGGGTATTTGCTCGACCCTGATCCAGTCGATGATGGCGGGGACCCCCATGGTATCGACCTTGACGGGTGGAATTGGCGACCTCACGGATGTGCAACCGCCCGTGGCCTGGACGGTTCCCCCCGACGACCACTCAGCGCTGGCCGAAGCGATCATGCAGGCTTTGCGCGATCCACGGCAACGTGAGCTACGGGCACGTCGTGCTCGCTGGCGAGCTGCCCAGTTTTTTTCCGTTGACCACATGGTCGACAGGACACTGGAAGTCTACCGCGAAATTATTTGGGAGAAGTCTCGCCAAATCTCCACATCCCACGAACGCTACAGATACATGCCGACATAGCCCCCGGCCGACTCGGCGGATTGCTGAAGCTTGGCAATGCGTTCGCGTGTTTTTTCCAGATCTCCGGCCGCAATAAAGCGATCGAACTCCACCGCTACGGCCCGTGGCACCGTCTCAGCAAACCAATGAGCAATCGGCTCGGTTAACCAATCGCACGTCTCGCGCACCAATTCCACGCTCAAATCGCAACCCCGAGTGGCACGATCCTCGGCGTCGGTCAACACGGTGCCATGGAAGCGGAACTGCAGCGTACCGATTTGATCGCTGTTGACCAAGTGAAAGACACACTCCGCGTTGTAAAGGTAGTAGCTGTTGTGCGTCCCATGTTTTTCAATCGCCTGCTTGACGCGCTCACAGTGTTGACGGAACTTCGGGGATGCATCCAATGGGATGTCCAAACGGCCGACGCTGCGCAACGGCAGACAATCGAAGGTGATTTCGACCCAACGGCTCATCGCATGGCCACTCCGGTGGTACTCGCCGAACCGCGCAACCAGGCCGCCTGCAGCCAACCGGGCGAGGCGGTTAGCTCCGACAATTGAATGCCACCGATGCGCTGCAGTCCCTCCGGCAACTTGATCCCATCGGACTCGAAGTGCTCCGCGAACATCGCACTGAATTTACGTCGCAGGAACGTCTTGAACGTGATCTGTCGCGCGCTCAAACGACCTTCCGTATTGATGAAGTTGACCTCCACGTCCCCAAGCCGTGTTGCCTTAGCCCCCTTGGGTCCCTTGGAGAGCTGGTAGCGTGCGGAAATATCCGTCGTCACATTCAACACCTGATCCGCTCGCGTGAAACGCGTCCCCCGAATCGAGACCAGGACGTTGTCTGCCGTGAATTGGACCCGCACCGGCAGACGTGGGGCAAACGTGATCGACCAGGGATCCTTCTCGGGGCTGATCTTGAGCTCTTCCGGAATCTCGCGCTTACGCTCCTCCAAGAGCTCAATCAGCCGCTGATCCGTTAGGGTCATACCGCCCAGCACGGATTCGGCCGAATTATTGATCAGTGATTCGTGCACTTGCAAGACCACGTCGCCCTGCGGGCCTGCGGCGGGTGGGGGTGCCGATGACGCCAATTGCCAGGGAGTCGCCTGCACGGCAATCACAAGGAGCGCTTCCGCTGTGGTCTGCGTGTGGATGCGTTCTGGAAAAGCCTCCAGTTTTTTCAGGGGCTGCTCGATCCGAGTGGCATATTGGCGATTGGCCTTGGCAACAAGTGGCTCGGCCTGCTCGTCAATGCGTCCCTGTAGCCGCTCCTCGGCCCGCTCGGAAGCAATCGCCTCCGCCATGGGCAGGCTCTCCATGGCCTTTTTCCAGGCCACGCGTTCAATCAGACGATGCGCCAATTTGCGACGGGCCTCGATGCTGCAAATTTCGGTCGCCGTATCGCAGTCGGCCGTGGCAGGATCCGCACAAATACCCGTTCCCGTTAGACGGATCGGCTTGACTCCCAACATCGTCGTGCAGCTATGACTACAGATGGCCACCGGTCCGTTGTAGCCAACCGAACTCAACACCGTCTGCCCCGAAGTCACTAGTTGCAGGCGGGCACTGGCCGTCGAGGGTATCAAACGCGCCGTAACCTTGGCAGTGGTCGTGCCGTGCCCGTGAATCTCGGTCCCCATAACATAATCGTCGACTTGAATCGGTTCCTTGACGTCACGATCCACGGCACTGGCTATCAATTCCCGCGAAATTGACAGGAACATGTTGGGTTGGGCGTGACGCGTGCGCACCGCCTGGACGAGTGAAGGTGCCTGGCCCGTCGTTGTCAGCCACTCTAAGTGGGTACCGATCTGAGCCGCAGCTTCACCGCTGGGCGACTTTTGGTACTGATCCAATTGCTTGGCCAACTCCTCAAGATGCCGGCTGATGCGCTGGGCCCCCTGTGGATCGTCGGCCAACACCAATGCCTCCGCGTAGCGGTGGATGGCCCGTCGCGTCCTGACGAAGGCAGGTCGCTCTAATCCCGAAACCGGCTGGATAAACGGCCCAAGGGATCCCGCCAAAGCCGCTTTGTCGGGGCGTGCCGCAGCACTATGGGCCTTGAGTTCATCCCAATGCAGAAATTTCTTCCACGCGTCCGATTTCGCCGATCCGCCCCCAGCCAAGTATCGATCGAGTGCCTCCATGGACCGGTGCATTTCAGAACGGGCCTTGTCGAGCGATACCGCAAGATCGGTGGTCATCTGCCCCTTGGCCGCGCGTGCTGTCTGTGCCAAGTCGTCTTGGACAGGCTGCCTCATTGCGTCGACCCAATCCTGCAACGCGAATCGCACGGCCTGAAACCGACGGGAATCAAGTCCCGCTGCTTGCCCTGCGTATGCCTGCAGCACGCCAGATAGTTGCTCCACGTCCGGCGTTTTTTCGGCCAGTTGTGATTCCAGTTGGTCCGTGCTCAAGTACCGGTGCCAACGCTGGGCATTTTCATCGGTCCCCAGCCAAATTCTTAGCGTCGACAATTCCTGGCCCACGCGGTCCCGGGGTGCATCGGCGCGACACTCGGTTGTCATCAGTCCGAACAGACACAAGCCAGACGATGCCAGCCATTTGGCCCATAATCCCTTAACACGGAGGCGGCAGCCACCCATGGTTCACCATCCTTCTTATTTAACGCGATCCATCCAGGCAAATAACTTTTTCGCGATCCGCCAAGTCATCCGATCCTGCGTAAATTATTAAAACATTTGACCCGTCAGGGATAGTCCAGTTCCTATGAAGGGAGCCGTCAGATACTTTGCCTGGGAAATGCAACAAAAAACGGGCGAGGCACGTCGTACGTGTCCCGCCCGTGAATGTAACCACCGTCCGCCCGGGAACTTAGCCCGGGGCGAACGTGTCTACCAGAGTAACGTGTCTACCAGAGTGTGGATCCCAGGCCTAGCGCCCTGCCAGCTCCGCATCCGACTCGCTCTCGATGACCGCGAGCAATCGAGTGAGCGTATTAGCATGCACACCAAGCAGTTTAGCAGCGCGTCCCTTGTGGTTTCGCGTCGCCTTCAATGCCTCGCGGACCGCCATATTGCGCAACTTAGTCAGGTCGAAAGTCGGCAGGCCGGACGCCGCCTGCCTCGCGGCCGGTGTCACGCCGGGGAGCGAAGGCGCACAGTCCAAGACATACGCTTGCTCGATCACATGCGACAGCTGTCGGATGTTTCCGGGCCAAGGGTATTCACAAAACTGCCGCAACATATCTGCACTCGGCACCCAAACGGGGCGCTGGTACTTCTCGGCAAACCGACGCGCGAAGAACTCAATGAAATCCGGGATGTCCGCCACTCGTTGGCGCAGCGACGGCACATTGATTTCGCACATGTTCAGCCGGAAATACAAATCCTCGCGGAATGAACCGTTCTCTACCTCGTCGCTGAGACTGCGATTGGTGGCGGCGATGACCTGCACATCGATCGACACGGGGCGTGCACTACCGACGGACGTCACCTCCATTTGCTGCAAGACTCGCAGCAATTTCGGTTGTAGCTCGAGGGGCATTTCGCCGACCTCATCCAGAAACACGACGCCGCCCTGCGCGGCACGAAACACACCCATGGCCGCGCCTGCCGCACCTGTGAAAGCTCCCTTTTCATGGCCGAAGAGCTGACTCTCAGCCAGAGTGGCCGTCAACGCTGCGCAATTCACGGGGATAAAGGGTTTATTCGCGCGGGGCCCCAACTCGTGAATCGACTTGGCCCAAATTTCCTTGCCGGTTCCCGTCTCGCCGGAAACAAGTATCGTGCAATCCGCGGCTGCAGCACGGCGGGCATGGAGTGCCACGCGACGAATTGCGGCTGTCTGGCCACACACCCACTCTCCCGATGCAAAGGGCGAACCATCCATCTCCTCGCCCAATCGCCCAACTTCTGTCCAAGCGGTCGCTGTCCTGGTGTCCTTCATTGCTCCCTCCCGTTCACGTTGCCTTCAAGTGCCCCTCGAAGCTCATCACAGTTGCACGCGGCACGCCGCGCTAGCGATCACGCCATGGCCAGCCCACCGGTTGAGTCGTTACAACCCACCCAGCAGTGCGAACTCCCGATTTCTCGGGCGTCGCTTGGCCCTACTCCTCGCACACCGGCAACCGCCGACTGGATCCGTCCGACGCGGTTGGAGTGCGTGGGAGGCTTGAGCGCTGTCTGTCATTCTAGATGGTACTGACGAAAAGTGCAACAATATGGCATGGGAAATGTGTGGCAAACTTGGCGGCTATCCGTCTTGTGCCGCGTCCGCTGCGTCTTATGTGGGATTAGCCTGGACAAAACGGGCCGCCGCAGCCAACCGGACCGCGAACGCAACCGGTTATTAAACAAGGACTTATGGACACCGACCGCGACTAATCGGCACGTCTCCTGAGGGATTCGTCGGGTCCGATTCGAGCCCCCGACGACGTGGGTTGAGCTGTGAGCGGCCGGTTGGACACTTGGCCCGAGACCGGCCGATTCAACAAAATCGGAACGAAACCGGGATGTCCCCGTCAGGCCAATCCGGCCGTTTGGGACGGGGGCGAGCGGCGGCGGAACGTTGCACGTGCCTGTTGCAGGGCATCGGCCAATTGATCCACCTCATCGAGCGTGTTGTACAAATAGAAACTGGCACGAGTGCTGGCCCGAATCCCCAGCCGATCATGCAGCGGCATGGCGCAATGATGCCCCGCTCGGACGGCGATTCCTTGACGGTCGAGCAGTTGCGCCACATCGTGCGCATGAATACCATCCATCACGAAGCTGACGATTCCCTCTTTGTGCTCAGGCGACGGCCCGAGAAAATGCAGGCCGGGAACTTTCGCCAAGACTTGGTGGGCGCGACGGGTCAAGCTGCGTTCATGTTCCTGAATCCAATCCAGGCCCACGTGCTGCAGGTATTCGATGGCGGCCCCCAAGCCGATCGCGGACACGATCGGAGGTGTACCGGCCTCGAATTTGGCGGGCAGCTCACCCGGTTCAAAGCCATCCAGTCGCACACGTCGAATCATGCTGCCGCCGCCCAGAAACGGAGGCATTAGCTCTAGCAGCCGCTCACGGCCATACAGAACTCCCACGCCTGATGGCCCTAGCATCTTATGGCCACTGAAGGCCAGAAAGTCCGCATCCCAACAGCGTACGTCGATCGG
>SXHS01000191.1 GCA_005773145.1 Planctomycetaceae bacterium
GATGGTCCTAGGGTTGCGAACCGTGCAAGGGGGACCGAACCAGACGTCTGCCGGCGTTCGTCGGGCCTACCGATTTGAATTGGACGATGCGAGAATGCTGATGGTCGAACTGGCCCTCCAGATGTATTTGACCGAGCACGACAGGCTACCCGAGACATTGGAGCATCTAGAAGGCCTCATCGACCGAGGGCACCTACTCGATCCCTTTGCCCCAGCTGGCCAATGGTTTCGGTACCGGCCTGAGTCGACGGGCGCCCGAGTGTACAGCCTCTACATCAACGAGGTTGATGACGGCGGCGTGACGAATAGCAACGATGTGTATGGTGGCGATCTGGATTTGGATCGCTACCTACACCGGTGGGACTAGTCGTGAGGTCTCCGCCGGCGCCTGCGGCTGGGCGGTGTACTGCCCCGTAGAAACTCAGGGAACGGGCTGAGGATTCGGCGACACGAGTTTTTCCAGGAGGAGGCAGACCTGCTCGGTCGGCGCTTCATCGGTAAAACGCTCTTTGCAAACGCGAACGTTGCCCTGGACGTCGGCGGAGGTCAACAGGGCGTCCAAGGCCCGAGCCACACGCCGTGTTGTGAATCTAGCGGGCGAGATCACTTCGCCAACACCCAGTCGCTTCAACCGCATGCCATTGTCGGGCTGGTCGTAGTTGAGCGGCCGAACCAACTGTGGAATTCCCGCCGCTAAGGCCTGGGCACAAGTACCAATGCCGCCGTGATGCACAAGACCGGCGGCGTGCGGCAATAATTCGTCGAAATCCACATACGAAAAGTGCCGGATGGTGGCAGGCAATTCACGCGGCAACTGTTGTGGATATTGGGTCAACAAGATGCCGCGACGGTGTAGTCGCTGGCAGACCTCGACCGCCGTACGATAGTAGTCCTCTTGATGGGCATTCGCGGTTCCACAGGCAAATACCAAGGGACGGTCGCCTTGAGCCAGGAATTCTCTCAGTTCGATGGAGATGCGAGTTGCATCGGCATTGGTTCGTGGTGGACGATAAAACGGAAAGCCAACCAATCGCGTTTGGGGTGGCCAGTCGGGTTGAGGTCGCGCAAACCATTCGGGAAACAGCCCCACGATGAGTTGCGTTGAGTTCCACCATTCGGTCATGATTTTACTGACCCGCGGCAATCCCAACTCGTCACGAAACTGTAAAATCTCTCCGCCAAATTTGGCGTCCATGACCCAATCGCCAATTCGGAAAATGGCCCGCTTGATGAAGGGGGGGACCCAGTCCGGGACCGGGAACATGGGCATGCGCCGATTCTGGTACGCGCTGCGGAATAACAACGGAGCAATGTGCATGGTGGCCAGCGGCACCTGCATCTTTTCCTGCGCGATGCGGGCCCCCATGGCCCAGGGTGGCGCCAGCATGACCGTCTGACCCGGTTCGTTCCGTTCCGCCACCAGATCGTACACCTTGCGCACACCCGGAAGCACAATCGAACGGCAAAAGAACTCCGCGCCGTGCCGCGGATGCCATAACAAGGGGTTGGCGACCAATTCCTCGTGCTCGGAGGCTGATATCAGCGGTACGAAATCCAGACCTTCCGCCTCAGCCAACCATTGATAGGCGCCGCTCGTCAACAAGGTAACTCGGTGGCCCCGCTGGCGGAGAGCCGTGGCCATCGCCACAAAGGGATACACGTCGCCGGCCGATCCCATGGGGATTACTAAAACATGCACCAGCGTAGCTTCCTTAATTAGGCCGCGTGATACCTGCGGGCCCGATATCACGGACGGATCACTTGGTAAAGGGGACTGCGACCACCGTAGCGACGAGCGCCAACGGCATCTGCCTGGCGAAACCCCTCGTTGCATTGTATCTCGGGCGTGCCCGGCTGTCTTCTGGTCCCTGCCCGGGCCCTCGTGGTACTACCCACGTCACCCTCGGGCCCCGATGGGCAACGCCGTGACGGATTTTCGATGGGCCGCTCGTTCCCAGGCTTTGCCCCTCAGAGTCATTATCGGTGCATCGTTGGTTGTTCAATCGAATAGGACAATTCGCTCGTGGCACACAGCGCTCAGATGTGGTGACCATTGCCCTAGTCCACCCAAAGTCGCCACATGGCGTTGGCGACAATTTTGATGAAAATCTCGAGAATACCGGTTTAGAAGCTTGTAGATAGTGACAATCTAGGTAAAATAGGCTGGACTGGTCGGGGTAAATATTCCGCTCAGGGTGTTCGGGATATCAGTTTTGGTTGTAGACTGAGTGCTGGTCTGGGTGGAAATGCGACGAGGCGGGGGCAACCCAGACAGTGCAACGTGAAGGGGCGATATAGCGGAGAGGAAGCATAACTGAGCTTATGCCGCGCCGCTTGATGTCCCCCCGATATAGTTGAGGAAATTGGATGGCCCTGCCGACGTTCTTAGTCATAACTCCCGCTGAACGTTGTCAGCCGGACTTGGCCATTTCGGCCGTTCGGGCTGGTGAAGCGGGCATCTTGGACCTTGGTTTCTGGCCGTTCCCTACAGAGCGGGCGGCCGCAGTCAACCAGCTACGCGCGACTGCCAAAGCCGGATCTTTTTGGGGAGTTCGTCTCGACCTCTGGGGCAAGACGCCGCGTCTAGCCCGATTCTTGGAATCGGACTTTGCGGCGGGAGGCGCTGACGGGCTGCCGTTGCTGATCGTGGCGGGCATGCCACAGAACGCCCGACGCACGGCTTGGCAGCAGGTATTGCGATTGGCACGTACGTGTGCGACCCGCGTGCTCGTCGAGGTTGAGCAGCTCAAGCAAGCCGAGCAGGCTTCCGCGGCGGGCTTCGATGGTGTCATCTTAAAGGGACACGAGGCCGGCGGTCGTGTCAGTAAGAAGTCGGCGTACCTTTTCACTCAGCATGCCGCCGCCAAGTTGCAGATTCCCTTTTGGGTGCAAGGTGGGATGGGGCCCGACACGGCGGCGGCGGTATTCTTGGCCGGTGCTGCTGGGATTGTCTTGAGTGAACAATTGTGGCTCACGCGTGAGTCGCCGTTTGATTCGTTCGAGCGGGCGCAATTCGCACAGCTGGATGGATCCGAGACCCAGTGTCTGGGCGATGAGCGTGGTTTCTACCGGTTCTTTCATCGTTGGGGCAAGGAGAGACTGCACGACCTGGATCGTCAGCTGGCTGCGGGTGCCGCCTGGCCCGACGTATTGCATGCCGAGTTGGCCACGGATCCGACCGCCGACCGTCAGGTGTCCCGCGCATCGACCTCAGCCGGCGTTGCGCGACAGCAACGACTACTCAGTATGGGCCAAGCGATCGGCATGGCCGCACGCCTGGCCGCGCAGCACGTTACGGTGGCTGGGGTTCTCCAAGCCTATCGAACCACGATTGCCAACAATCTGCGACTTGCCGGCCGGCAGCGCGCCTTGAGTCCAGGCGGCGCTCTGGCGGAGCGGAACGGCACCCGGTTTCCGATCGTGCAGGGGCCCATGACTCGCGTGAGCGATGTGGCGCCGTTTTGCGAGGCCATAGCCAACGCCGGCGCCTTGCCGTTTCTGGCTTTGGCC
>SXHS01000192.1 GCA_005773145.1 Planctomycetaceae bacterium
AGTCGCGTGTGACGCCGTTGCAAGTCTTCAAATTGCGCGATTTCCGCTAACAGTTTTCTGGCCGCATCACGAGTCGTTGGCGTGCTGCCGGCGTCGATGACCGATTGCGTTCGGCGCCGCAAAGAATCCAAGTTCCACGTCGACGGATCCCCGGCCACTGCGAGCGACAAGTCAACACTGATACCAGTCAGCTCTCGATCCACCCAGCCGGCGGGCCTGGTGGGAGTCGTGGCGGAGACAACCGTTTTAGATATTTCGCGAAAGGCGCCGGCCCCCGACGCGACGGGCGCCGACGCAACGGGGGGGCGTGGCATGGCCTGGAGTGGCGCGCTGGGCATCGCGGTGGCTGGCCCCGTCGCGGACTGTCGCGGTACAAATGAATCGGTCACGTTTACTAATGCGGGCGGCTCCAGCACCGGCTCGGCGTTGGCCGTGAGCAGTATCGAGCGAGTCTCCTCTATCTTGGATTCCGCCGTTTCCGAATCGCTGGGCGACAAACCAGTGTCTGCGGATGCGTTCGGTATGGCACTCGGCACGATCGGCGTGGTCTGGGGCTCAAGGTTCTCGGCGTCTGGATCCCGCGGCCCCGGTGGATCGCTGGCGGTATGGTCTTGGTGAATCCAGCGAAACTCGCCGGCGGGCGGAGCGATGCGGCACCAAGGACGAGCCGTTTCGCCATCGGCATCCGACCGATCTTCCTTGCCCAGGATGACAACCGCCTCACCTGCCTTCAGACGGACGTGATGCACATCTTCCTCGTCCAGGGGAGCATCCTGTTCTGACAGATTTGAGCCCACGCGGACGACCGTATCCTTCGCAATCTCTGCGACATCCTCGTCTTCCGTGGCTCGCAGGACCGACTCCGGCACCCAACAAAAACTGCCGTCGGGGGGGCGTATTGCCAGCCAACCACCTGGATCCCGGCGATGGACCTCGATTTCCGTTCCCCGCACCAATTCATCGGTTGCGTAGAATTGCGTGCCCGGGCCACTTCGCACGGGACCGCGATCGGCGGTCACATATGCCACTGTGGGCGATTCGTCGGCCCAGCCGTTGGTGACCGATTGGCCCAACGCAATTTGAATCGCCAGGGAAATCACGACACGGCTGGAGCGTACCATCATAAAAATCCCGCTAGACCTGCCCGAAAATGAGGGAAGAGAAACGGGCCGCTTGTACTTCAATTCACAGGCGGGCTCAAGTGCAACTAGGAGCTGCGGTGCCGGCCGAGACATTTGGGGCTAGCAGACGCGCGACGCCGCCAATCAGCGACCAGCAGGATGGCTGCCCAACCGTAGTCCGCGAGAGTGATTTCTCTTGTTCCCTGCCGGGACGGTTGATAGACTGCAAGAGGAAGCGTGCCGCCATCGCTGGCACCGTCGCTCGTGTCCGAGGGCGGTAGGTGCGAGTATGGTCGGTGCTATGGGTTCCCCAATGGGAGAAGGTAACTAGTGGCCAGACTCGATCATCACCTGCATTTGGTTCACCTGAATCTGCCCATGCCATTCGTGTGTTGGATCGCCATTGGCGTCCTACTCGGGGGTTGCACGCGTCCCGCACCATCTCCTGCGAATGCGCCCACATCATCACCTTCAACCTCACTCCCTTCGTCCGCAGGCTCCAACGATCGAAAGCCGTTGGCACTAGCGGCATCCGCGACCGATGCCCATGAGGAGCCGCTGGCGGATTTGCATGATCACGATACGATCGATAACAGCCAGAGCGACCAGGAGGTTTCCATGGACAAGTCGTCACCCGATTCTGACGCTCCCACTGCCAAAGGTTCCGCACAACTGGCTGCCGCCTACAATCCATTAACGGACCAGGAACAGTGGATCATCCTACAAAAGGGGACGGAGCGTCCTTTTACGGGCGAGTACACGTTGTCCAAGGACAAGGGCACCTATGTTTGTCGACGTTGCAACGCGCCCTTGTACCAGAGCGATAGCAAGTTCGACAGCCATTGCGGCTGGCCGAGTTTTGATGACGAGATTCCGGAAGCGGTGACACGGACCGTGGATGCTGATGGTTACCGAACGGAGATCACTTGCACCAACTGTGGCGGTCACTTGGGCCATGTTTTTCTTGGTGAGCAGTTAACTCCCAAGGACACACGGCATTGCGTCAACTCGATATCGATTCGTTTGGTCCCTCAGGGCAAACCGTTACCAGAAACCATTCGTGTTTCCGACACGCCCCAGTGAGCCCAATCGCGAATTGATGCACTTGCTTGCGCTGCGTGCTTGTATTGGTTTGCGAATCGTTGGGGCCGGAACGCCTAGAACCGGTGCTAGAACCGGTGGCCGGGAGCCGGGCCGAGTTGGGTGGGGGTCAGAATCTCAGGGCCCGACTCGGTCATCAGGATGGTATGCTCAAACTGCGCGGAGGGTTTTCCATCGCGTGTGCGGACCGTCCACCCGTCATGGCTGTCCAGCATGGTTTCCCGAGACCCGGCATTGATCATGGGTTCGATGGTGAAACAAACACCCGGGTAGAGGAAATCGCGGAAGGCCTGCCGACTCGGGTAGTGGGGGACGGTGGGCTCTTGGTGGAATTGCCGTCCGATGCCATGTCCCACGTACTCGCGCACCACGCTGAATCCCTGCTCGTGTGCATGCTCGACGATGACACGGCCGATGTCGGCCACGCGGCCACCGGGACGGATCGCCCCAATCGCCAAGTAGAGGCAATCGAAGGCGCACTGGGTAAGGCGACGAGCTTCGTCGGAGACTCTACCGATGAGAAAGGTCTCCGATTGATCGCCGAGCCAGCCGTCAACGTTGGTTGTCAAATCCAGATTGACGATATCACCGTCTCGCAGCCGGTAGTCGCCCGGGATACCATGACAAACGACTTCGTTCACGCTGGTGCAGCAACTCTTGGGAAATCCCATATATCCCAAGCAGGCAGGTGTGTGGCCGTGGTCCATGGTGTAGGTATACACGAGCTTATCGAGCTCACTGGTTGTGGTACCAGGCTGGATATGGGGTCGAACGAAATCCAGCAATTGGCCATTGAACCGGCCTGCGGCACGTACGCCATCACGCTCGGTGGCGCTGAGAATGGGGGGCCGTTTGCCTTGCAACATGATGCGTTCGCCTGACTCAGTGGTGCGCCGATCGCGAGGATTTCTCGATCGCTGCCAATCGTAACGACATACTGCGTCACTCTCCCCCAACAAACGCTGGCCGGCAAGCATTGCTGGTGAGCGTCCCTTTGCGAAACAGCGGGGGAGGGGGTACAATTCCGCTCCGAAACCCAAGTATAGCGTACCGCCGACCCACGCCGCAATTGGCCCGAGTGACCCAGCGATGCCTCGTTACAACCCAGCAATCATAGAACCCCGGTGGCAACACTACTGGGAGCACAACGCCACGTTTGCCACGCCCCGACTGCCGGCAGGGGGCAAGCGATATGTCTTGGACATGTTTCCCTACCCCAGTGGCGAGGGGCTTCACGTCGGGCACCCCGAAGGTTATACGGCGACCGACATTGTGTGTCGATTTGAGCGGATGCGAGGCCAGTGCGTCCTGCATCCGATGGGATTCGACTCGTTTGGGCTGCCAGCCGAGGAGCACGCCATCAAGACGGGGGAGCATCCTGGGAGTCGCACGCAGAAGAACATCAATACGTTTCGCGACCAGCTCAAAATGTTGGGATTCAGTTACGATTGGGGGCGCGAGCTGGCCACCACCGACATCGGGTACGTGCGCTGGACGCAGTGGATTTTTCTGCAGCTCTATGACACCTGGTACGACGCGGCCATGCAGCGCGGGCGGCCGATCGGCGATTTGCCCATTCCCGACGATGTGCGTGCGCAGGGAAATGATGCCGTTCGTCGATATCAAGATCGACATCGCTTGGCCTACCAGACGGAGGCGCCCGTCAATTGGTGCCCTGCCCTGGGGACCGTCTTGGCCAATGAAGAAGTGATCGATGGCAAAAGCGAAGTGGGCGGGCATCCGGTCGAGCGGCGCCCACTGCGGCAGTGGATGCTGCGCATTACGGCCTATGCTGACCGACTAGAACGAGACCTCGATCCCTTGGATTGGTCGGAAAGTATCAAGACCCTGCAACGCAACTGGATTGGACGGAGCGTAGGGGCGGAGTGCGATTTCTTCTTGGGAAGCGCTGAGCAATTCGCGCGATGGCAAACACAACGGGCGACCCGGGGTTGGCCCGAGGATGCCGACGACGACGTGCTGCGAGTCTATACCACGCGCCCCGATACGCTCTACGGTGCCACCTACCTGGTGGTCGCCCCCGAGCATCCGCTCGTGCCACGCCTGACCACGGTCGAACAGCGGAGAGCTGTGGAGCAGTACGGAGAACGAGCACGAGCCAAGAGCGATTTGGAACGCACGGAGTTGGCCAAAGAAAAGACGGGCGTGTTCAGCGGATCGTATGCCTTCAATCCGGTGAATGGACAGCCGATTCCGATCTGGATTGCTGACTACGTCCTGATCAGTTACGGAACCGGCGCCATCATGTCCGTGCCGGCGCATGATGTTCGAGACTTCGAATTCGCGCAGACGTTTGGACTCCCCATCATCGCCGTGGTCGATCCCGGACCCGATCATGGTCCGCAGCGTGCCGATATCCTGGCGGGCCGTGTTTGTTTTGTTGGCACGGGAATCGCAATCCAGTCGGGCGTGATCGAGGGTCTGGACACGGACGCTGCCAAGTCACGCATGACCGAGTCGCTGACTCGCCAGGGCTGGGGGCGCGCCGCCGTGAACTATAAGCTGCGGGACTGGCTATTCAGCCGTCAGCGATTCTGGGGCGAGCCGATACCCATCCTGCATGAATTGAATGATAAGGGTCAGCCCACAGGTTGGCTCCGCCCGTTGTCCGCCGATCAGCTCCCCTTGGAGTTGCCGCATCTGGAAGACTTTCGGCCACACGGTCGCCCAGATCCGATCTTGGACAAGGCACCGGACGAATGGCTGTATCCGGTCATCGATGGGCGCCGCTACACGCGCGAGACCAACACGATGCCGCAATGGGCCGGCTCCTGTTGGTATTATCTCCGCTTTATCGATCCGACGAATCAGCGGCAGCTCGTCGATCCGGCATTGGAGCGG
>SXHS01000193.1 GCA_005773145.1 Planctomycetaceae bacterium
AAGCGCGCGGATGTCATCAACCTCGGTCGGATCGTTGCCCGGTTCTCGCGCCAATACACCTTGTTCTTTTTCGCGGTACGTCTTGGGAATACAACCCCCTCCCCAACCCTCCCCGCACGGGGGAGGAAGCCAGATCGGCTGATTGAGGCTGATGAAATGCCATCCACGCACCGACGGCGCGCTAAGCACGTACTTAGGCCTGGGAACGACGATCGCCCCATCGAAAATCCGTCACGACGCTGCCCGTTCGGGCAGCACAAGACAGCCAGTGGCGGAGCTTGATCGGCGTGCGGATTCGCGATAGGCTGAATCTTGTAGATCCCTGCGCTGCGAGTGGACCATCCGCCGGCGTTACCCTCGCCAGATTCGGGCCATACTGGGGCCCCCTCAGTTCCTTCGCTGCGCAGCGATCGATCGACTCATGCGTCAGGAGGCCCGGTCGATGGTGATGGTGACGGAAGACTGCTCTAACCTTGCGAGATGGTTTCACGCTGGAAGTTGGCACATTGGGGCTGGCCTGGCCGTGCTGGCGATCGTCGTGTGTTCCACCGTGTGGGGGGTGGAACCGGCAGAGCCCTTCTTAAACGGGCTCCACGAGCGGGGCTATTACGACATGGCCTTGGCCTACCTCGATCGGGTGGGGAGCGGGCCGCAGGTACCCCGTGATTTTGCCGAGGCCGTGGCCTACTATCACGGGCTAACCTTGTTGCATATGGCCGATTCGCAGTCGGACGTCGACGTCCGAGCGCAGCATCTGGAGGAAGCGCAACAAAAATTGCAGCAGTTCCTTACCGACCGGGCGAAACACCCCTTGGCCAGCTCCGCGCGTCAGGCCATGGCCGAACTCCCCACCAAGCGTGCGCGCATCCTCCTGCTAAAGGCCGAGTCCCAAACAGGCAAAGAGCGGACATCAACGCTGGGCCAATCGCGGCAATTGTTCGCAGAAGCCTATCGGCAGTTGCACGAGGAACGCGAAGCCCTGCGCGGTGAACTGGCCATGCGAGCTGGCGGATCCGCGTCCCCGCAGCGAGAGGACCAGCGAGCTCGGTACGTGCAGATCCAGATGGACATGGCCAAACTCCAATTTGAGAAGGCCACGACCGTTAAGGAAAACTCCACCGCGTATCGTCGGGAACTCAAAGACGCCGCGCAGGCCTTTGGCGAGATCGCCGATAAGTATCGACGTTGGGCCGCTGGCCTGCAGGCCCAATTGTTCCGCGGCCGATGCTATCAGGAAATGCAGGCGTGGCAAGATGCGTTGGCTGATTACGAGCATCTGTTGGCCCATGAGCCAGAAACCGAGGCCGTGGCTCGCCTGCGCGCTAAGGCGTTGGAACGAGCGATCGAATGCTGGTGTCATGATGACCTCCGACGTTATGACGCGGCTATTGAGCGCGGTGAAGCCTGGCTGCTTGCAGCCAAAGAGCAGAAGCCTGGCGACGAAGATGCCCTGGCGATCCATTGGCAATTGGCGCGGGCCTACCAGCTCAAAGGCGAAGCGGCAGCCGCTGAAACCGAACGCCGCGCACAACATGCCAACGCCCGCAAGCACGCGCAGACCGTCGCCCGATTTCCTGGGACAAGCCAGCATGCCGCCCAATCGTTGTTGACACAATTGGGATCGATGGTCGACGCGGTTGGCTCCAGCGAGTGGGACACTTTTTTGGATGCCTACCAGGCCGGCAAGAATGCCTTGTGGCAGTACGATCAGGTACAGCAGGCGTCCAAATCCAAACCGCCTGCCCCTGAAGCGTCGCGCGATGCGACCGGCGATCCGGGGGATAAACGGGCAAAACCTGACGCCGCCAAACAGGGATTGGACCAACTGGCCGTCGCACGACGTGCTTTGGAACGCGCGCTCGCGCTGTCCGACGAGAAAACCTCGATCAACGAACTCAATGAGGTTCGCTTTTTTTTGTCCTATCTGAGCTTTCGTCAACAGCGATACTACGACGCTGCGATCCTGGGGGAATTCCTGGCACGCCACTATCCACAGCATGCGCACTCGGCACGGGCCGCCATGATCGCGCTGACGGCCTACCTGCAACTGTACGCGGGTGCCGCGGAGAGCGAACGCAATTTCGGCATGCAACATGCCCTATCGATCGCCGATCGCATTGCCAAGACGTGGCCGGATAGCGAACACGCGCAGGAGGCTTTGGGCACATTGATCGAGTTCAGCATCCATCAGGGAGATCTCGATCGCGTCGACACCTTGTTGGGGCAGATTCCTGACAGCGCGCCCAGTAAGGGCGTGACGGAGATGAAGGCGGGGCGTGCCTTTTGGTCCCAGTATCTGCGGGCTGCTCCGCGCTCAGCGGCCCATGGCACCACCCCGACCAATGACGACCAAGAGGCCAGCCGGCAGAAACTTCGAGAGCATGCGCGCCAACTATTGACGGCCGGATTAAATCGTACCCCCTCTCCGAACGTGACGGAGACCTCGCTTCTGGCCACACTGGCCCTGGCCCAGATTCAATTGGACAGCGATCGCCCCACCGACGCACTGCAGCTCTTAGAAGATCAAAGTCGCGGTCCCTACACGCTGTGCCTTCAAGGACACGCGGCCACCCAATTGCCAGGATTTTCCGCAGAGACCTATCGCACCGCGTTGCGGGCTCGCATTCTGTCCTTGGCAACCTCCAGTACGCCCGATGCAGAACTGCCGACCGTGATCGCTACTATGGATGCCCTGAAAAAGGCCATCGGCGACGCTCCGGACGCCCATCAACGACTGACTTCGCTCTATGTAGGGCTGGCTCGCGATCTGGAAACGCCCTTGGTTCGCGCCACGGGGCGACGTCAAGAGGCGCTGGCACATGGCATGGACTTGGTCCTGCGACACGTATCGCAACATTCCAACGACGTTGCAATTCTACTCTGGACGGCCAATACCTGGTCGACCATAGCAGATAGTTTCGCCAAGACACCGGCCTCACCAAAGGACAAGGTCCAGGGGTATCGCAAGCAAGCGGCACTGGCTTATCAACGTGTGCTGAAACTGGCTGGAGAAGAGGGATCGCGTGTCGATCCTCAGGTCCGTTCCTCGGTACAAATACGACTTGCCAGCCTCATGCGGACCCAGGGCGAATATGAAGCGGCCCTGGAACTCTTGCGGAAAGTTCTGGGCGAGAATGAGAAGCTGTTCGAGGCCCAATTGGAGGCGGCTCGGACACTTTCCACTTGGGGGCAAGCCGGCAAGTTGGAAGCCTACGCTCAGGCCATCAGCGGGTACGGCAAGGCCGGAGACCGTCGGGAGCCGCTCGTCTGGGGATGGGGGAAGCTGGGAAATGTCGCCGCACAGCAGATACAACTTGGCCCGGCTCAACGGCCTCGGTTTGCACCGATCTTTCACGAATCGCGATACAACTTGGCCCTCGCCCAGTACGAACAGGCGAGACGACAAAAGGGAGATCAGCGGACACAAGGCCTACGTCGAGCCAAATCCACCATCGCGACCACGCGTACGTTTCTCGAAACGGCCGACGCTGACTGGCAGTCACGCTACGAGGCCTTAAATCGCAAGATCGAACAGGCGGTAGCATCTAGCAAAGGTTGACCATGACACGATGCTCATGTTTCATTCGTGGATTCATGGAGATCTGGGGAGATCAGAAGATGATAGGGCGGAAAGTTCTCATTGAGCGACTCTTCACGGGCATGCCCCTGTTCCTTGGCATCAGCCTTGTCGCGCAGGTCACATGGGCGCAGGGGGGCGGGCTGGACACCGTGCAGCGTGCCAAGGGCCCAGCGTTGCTGGGATCGGTGGTTGGCACCTCGGCCACGCACATCGAGATCCAGGTTAAGGATCGACGCGAGAAAGTGTCTGTATTCGAGGTCACCCGCCTGATGTTGGCTGAGGATCCGCCCCGATTGCGGCGTGCTCGCGATTTGGTACAACAAGACCAATATGAGAATGCGCTTAAAGAATTGGTCGCACTTCAATCCACGGAGGTTACACGGGATTTAGTCCTGGAGGATATCGAATACTACCGTCTCTACTGCGAAGGTCGACTGGCACTTCGCACGGGAGAGAACCAAAAGGTTCGTCAGGAAGCCCTCTTGGCGTTCGCGACCAGCCACCGAGACTCGCGTCATTTCTACCAAGCTGCCGAGCTATTGGGGGATCTGGCCACGGCTCGCGGCGCACCAGCGGAGGCCACAAAATTTTATCGAAGTCTCGCCAAGGCGGACTGGCCGCCGCTCACCATGAAGTCCGCTGTGCTAATTGGGGTCAGTTTGCAGTCCGAGTCCAAGTGGTCAGACGCAGCGAAACAATTCGATCAGGTGATGAACGACTCCTTGGCGACACCGGATGCAGAGCGGTATAAGATTCGGGCGCGCGTAGGCAAAGCGTACTGCCAAGCCTACTTGGACGACCCGGCAGGCGGAATTCAAAGCCTAGAAGGTCTCGTTGCCCAACAGGATCCACAGGATGCCGAGTCCTTCTCGCGGATTTACAACGCGTTGGGCACTTGCTACCGAAAGGCCAACCGCCCGCAGGATGCGATCCTCGCCTTCTTGCATGTCGAGATCCTCTTCCCCAATCAGGCCGAGGCACGAGCAGAAGCACTCTTCCACTTGGGCCAGTTGTGGAGCGAAGTCCGTCAAGAGGAGCGGGCCACACAGGCACGCAATCAGCTCAAGACCCAATACTCAGGATCGCGATGGGCCCGACAGTAAAAACGGCCAGAGGGTTGCGACGCAAACGAGGGGGCGGCACAAGTCAGTTAGAGGCTCCAGGGGGGCACGCAAGCGGGCCAAACCAGTACACCACACTTGCGGGTTCCCGCGGCATCGTGGTACTGTGACAACCTTGGGGGCATGAGGCCCGCGTGAATCGACCAGCGCCCCCACGGGTCCATTCCAAACTGGGGGAGTGATGCAAACATGCGCTGGAATCGGATATTAAACCGCCCCGTCGCAGGTACTTGCCTGTTGTTATTGAGTTCTCTGTTGCTGGTCACGGGCATGGCTCCAGGCCCCTGGGAAACGCCCAGGGCCGTCGCCCAGGGTGACCCTGTGGACCCTGCTTCGGATGTCGAAGCGCCGCCCGCCCCCCCCGAACAGAGCTATCTGGGCTGGATGTACGAAGCATTGGGGATCGAATACACCTTGGTGTTTCTGGCGATCTCCTTCACCTTCGTCGCCTTGATGGTGATGACCTTGTTGGACGCGCGCCGGGAAAGCATCTGTCCCACGTCGCTGATTGAAGGCTTTGAGAAACTATTGAATGACAAGAAGTATCAGGAGGCCTACGATCTCGCCAAGGGGCACGAGTCGTTCTTGGGTCAGGTGCTGTCGGCCGGACTAGGCAAGATCTCCTCCGGGTACTCGCGAGCGATCGAGTCGATGCAGGAAGTGGGCGAGGAGGAGAATATGAAACTGGAACACCGCTTGGGTTATATCGCCTTGATCGGCACGGTCAGTCCGATGGTGGGACTGTTTGGCACGGTGGATGGCATGATTCGTTCCTTTAGCGTGATCGCCACTAGCGACGCGACTCCCAAACCGTCCATGCTGGCCAAGGGTGTCAGCACGGCCTTGTTCACCACGCTGATTGGACTGTTGATTGCTATTCCAGCGGTTGCGTTTTACAACATCGTGCGCAACCGCATCGCCCGCCTTGTGCTGGAAGTGGGCATCGTGAGCGAGAACCTGATGGGCCGCTTCGAGAATGTCCAAGTCCCGAAAAAAGAAGGCTGATGGGGCGTCTTGCGAACGGTGCGCGTGTTGAGCATCATGTTGGGCATGTCGGATGGAGGGGGACGCAGTCATGCGGTTCCGCGGCGGTCATAAATCGGGCATCCTGGAATTGGATTTGACCCCGATGATCGACATGACGTTTCAGCTTATTGCATTCTTCATGCTGGTGGTGAATTTCACCGAATCGGAGCAGGATGAACGAATCAAGCTCCCAGTCAGCGAGTTGGCTAAACCCAACGACCTGCCATTAGCCGACCCCATTTTCCTGCAGCTCACGCGGGATGGCCAAGTGGTCTGGGCCGGCCAGGAGGTCGCACTCGATGAAATGCCCGCACGGCTCCGCGCCGAGGGGGCGATTCTCGAAGAGAATCAGAAATCACCTGCGGATGCCACGATCGTCGTGCGAGGTGACGAGAACGCTAAGACCAGCTCCGTCCAAAGATTGATCCAGATCTGTAAAGAAGCGAGATTCGAGCGGTTCAATCTGCGCGCGCGTGAAGACGATCGCTGAGTGAACAAGACGGGAGTTGTCAACGGCCATGAAAATTCGCCACGTGCACCCGGCTGAGTCGATCACGCTACAAATGACCCCCATGATCGACATTGTCTTTCAGCTCTTGGTGTTTTTCATTTTTACGCTTCGAATCGGCGCCATGGAAGGGGACTTTCATGTCAGCATGAACCAACCATCCACGAGCCCATCGCAACCGGTTGATTTTGTCCCCCCCATGAAACTTCGCCTGGCCGCCAGCGAGGACGGCGAGCTGAATGCCATACAACTCAATGAAAAGACTTTCGAGAGCTTTCAGGCGTTGCGCGAACATATCATCAGTATTTTCGGCGGCGAGACTCCCGACGACGTACGGCGCGAGGCGGAAATCGAACTTGACTGCGACCCGCAGCTTAACTACCGGTACGTCATCGACGCGATCACGGCCATCTCGGGTTACCGATCGGGGGATCAAGTTGAGCATTTGATCGAAAAAATACGCTTCGCCGCTCCACGCGGGAGCCCCTAGCTACGCCGCTACGCCCGCGGGTGAAATCGTTGATGGACAGCCTTCAGCCGAGAACTGTCCACATGCGTGTAGATCTGGGTCGTGGCGATGTTGGCATGCCCCAACAATTCCTGCACCTGGCGGAGATCCGCACCACCGGCGAGTAAATGCGTGGCGAAACTGTGTCGCAGGGAATGCGGGCTGATATTCGCCGGGGCACCGGCGCGCAGCGCGTACTTCTTGACCAACTCCCAAATCGCCTCACGCCGCAGGCCAAGTCCGCGTCGGGACAACAATACCCACTCGGCAGGTTGGGGTGCACGGGCGGCTAGTGTCGGTCGTTCACGCTCCAGGTACGCCCCCAGACACTCGATGGCCGTCGCATTGAGCGGTACAAGACGCTGTTTGTTCCCCTTGCCGCGACACTTGCAGAACCGCTCCTTGAGATGCAAATCGTGCAGACTCAAGTGGGCCACCTCCGATGCGCGACAGCCCGTGGCATAGAGCAGTTCCAAGAGGGCTCGGTCGCGCAGGGGATAGCCATCCGTCGGCCGCGGCGATTCCAGGAACTGATACACCATTTCGGCCGACATGACGGTTGGCATGCGTTCGGCCCGCTTCTGGCTCCCCAACAGCTCAGCCGCATTGTCCCGCATGATGCCTTCCAGCTGCAAATAGCGGAAGAACATGCGCACGGCAACCAAGTGACGGGCAGCACTGGCCGACGACAGCTTTTCCTCGCGCAGCCAACTGGCGTAGTCGGACAGATCGCGGACCGTCAGCGTGAGGATTTGCCGGGAGTCCAGCCAACGGTAAAGGCGAATTAGGTCACGGCGGTAGGCCTGCACCGTGTTGTCGGACAGATGGCACTCGCTGCGCAGGTAGTTAAGGAACGCCTGCACCCAACGGAGTTGCCGCTCGCCGGCCGACTGACGCGCGGGACGCACGAGATGTCGCTTGGATCCAGCCATCCGCCCCCCTGCCCCGGTGCTCCGCCCCCCCTGCCCGACGGCCGCCGGACGGCGCGCATCAGCATCCCTCTTGCATCGGCCGGCCACGTGGAACGACTTGAGTCGGTCCCCTGCCCTGCCAAATGTGCGGAATGTAGTGAGGATCGTGATCGCAGCAGCCAGGCAGCCGAACCAGATCCGCGACTGTGTAACAAACCCAGGCCATCATCGGCCTATACTTGACCATACTTTGTCGATTGGCCTATCCCTCGCCCAGCGGAGCCGCAGGCACCATGAATGTTCTCGTGACAGGAGGAGCCGGTTACATTGGCTCCCATGCCGCGCGCTGGCTCGCTCGATCCGGCCTGAATGTCTGGGTATTTGACAATCTTAGTCGGGGGCATCGCCAGGCGGTCCTACCTGGCCGGCTGTTGGAAGGAGAACTCTCCGACGGCCGCCATGTGGAGCGAGTGCTGCGCGAGAAGCAAATTGACGTGGTGATGCACTTTGCGGCATTCGCATTGGTCGGCGAGTCGGTGCAGCAGCCGCATCTCTACTATCAAAACAACGTGTGTGCTGCCTGTGAACTATTGGAAGCCATGCGTCGCGCTGGAGTGACGCGGTTTATTTTTTCGAGCACAACCGCCACCTATGGGGAACCATCGCGGATCCCGATTACGGAATCGGAAGCTCAGCGTCCCATCAATCCCTATGGATTCAGCAAACTGGTGGTGGAGCAAGCGCTGCGTGATTACGCCACCGCCTACGGCTGGAGTTATGCAGCCCTGCGGTACTTCAATGCAGCGGGCGCCTCACCGGATGGCGATCTTGGGGAAGACCATACGCCTGAGAGCCATCTCATTCCCAATATCCTCAAGGTAGCGCTCGGCCAGCGATCCCATGTGGACCTTTTTGGCGATGACTATCCCACCCCGGACGGCACCTGCATTCGCGACTACATCCACGTCGATGATTTGGCTTCAGCGCATACCTTAGCCCTGCAAAAACTGGAGGCCGGTCGTGGTTGGGAGCTGAATCTAGGACTGGGGCGCGGCTACAGCGTCCGGCAAGTCATCGAAGCATGTCGACGAATCACCGGGCATCCGATCCCCACGCGCGTCGAGCCACGTCGCGCTGGCGACCCAGCCGAATTGGTGGCCGACTCCTCGCGGGCTCAACAGTCGCTTGGTTGGCAACCGCACTATCGTGATATCGAATCGATTGTCGAAACGGCTTGGCGCTGGCACCGATCGCACCCGGACGGGTACGCCTCGCGAGCCGCGGGATAACCTTGCACTTCAAAAAAGTGGCATAGGCTTCCAGCCTGTGGTGCATTCCGTGGTGCCCCGCCTGTTGATTCCTGATATTGAGCGCTCGCCACGAGACGCTAGTCGGCCACTGGCGGTTCGTACTTAAAATCTTTCCATTTCATGGCGCTGTGAAAGGGCTCGATCCGCAAGACCAATTGGCCTTTTTGGAAAATGCGTACTGTCCCGTTGGTTTCGCTGACCACGACCGCCACGGCATTTGACTTTGCGCTGATGGCGGCGGCCGCCCAATGGCGGGTCCCTAGGCCACGGGAGAGGGAGAGACCATCGGCCGAGGCATCGACGCGCCGGCAGGCGGCCTCGACGGTGCCATCCGAAGCCACGATGAATGCCCCGTCCATTTGCGCGATCTCTTTGATTCCTTCGCGGACGCGTGCATCGTGGAGGCTTCGTTCCTTGCGGTTGTAGCCACGGACTGGATCGAAACCGGTCGACTGGCTGCTGGCCAACACGCGACGCGAGTCGCCGACGACGAACATCGTGCCAACCGGCTTCCCCTCCCGTCCTTCGCGGCCAATCTCGATGGCCAGATCGACGACCACCTTCAGCGTGTCCAAGGGGACATGGGCGCCCAATTGCCGTAAATCGCGAGCGGTCAAACGCCCTAGGTGTTCGTCGAGACGAATCAAGCTGATCGTATCCACCAATCCTTCTTCAAATCCACTATAGAGGGCTACAACTCGCCCACCCGGATCCAACCATTCTTCGGCAACGCTGCTCAGCAATGCCTTACTCAACCGCTCGAACACGGGGCTGTCGTGCATACTAAGCAAGGTGACGCGAAAACCGGCCGCGCGTGCCCCCGCGATCTCTTCCTCGGTATCCGCCGCGATAATCAGCTTGTGCTTACTGGCGGGCTTCTTCAGCTGTTCCCAATCCATGCGTTCGTTGAGCAATGCCAGCACGGCGTCGGTCTCCGCCAGCTTTCCCAGCTGAAATGCGAGGCCAAACATGGCCAACAGATGTTCGGTATCCTTTTGCTTCATCCCGGTCCCGCAGCGTTGAAAAACTCGATCGGCCTTGGCCAGCCACCCAAGTTGGTGCTCGGCCATGTATGGTAGTCGGGTGACCCAAAATGGGCAACCGCGATGCCCGCAAACAAGGCCATTCGATGGCCAAGCGTTTTGCGCGGAATTGCGCAGAATGAGGGGCGAGTGGGACCGGTTAGCGGTCTTCCGACTTCTTGTCGGATTTCGCCAGATTGAGCACTCGCTGCCCCGGTTTGCTACCGAAGGCCCGTTGGTCGTAGAGGGTCAGCGCATGGAGGGCATGTCCGCGAGGCCCATTCGGCCAGGCGTAGTACCGATTGCGGATCATGGTCTCCGACAGATAATGAACCGCCTTGACGGTCTTATCGTCAATGAGACGATCCGCAGGAAGGGAATACACCAACCATTCCAAGATGTGCCCCGTCGTCTCCACTCGTCGATCCAGGCTCGGGCGGTCTCCCGGGCCGCGGAAATAGCGAGTGCTGAGACTACCGTCACCATTCTGCCAATTGAACGAAACCTTTTGATAGCGTTGCGTGAATTCAAGGGCCTGCTTCCAGACACCATCAACCGGCTTGCCCTGCTGTTGGCGTCGGATCACAGCATAACTAAGGCCCATGAGCCGATGTGTGCCGCCGCACGTCGCACCATTGATGGGCTGCGCCATCTCTTCCGTCATCAAGCGGGGAATGCTCCACTCCGTGCCGCGGTCATCCTTCCACGTGTCTTCGGAGTCCAAATAGTGCGCCATACTGATCAGTCGAAAGGTGAGCTCGGTGCGAGGGCGGCAAGCACGCTGCTCGGTCTCGATCAAGTCTTGTACGGTGAACGACTTACCGTTGATCAAGAGGGGGTAGTCGGTCATCACGCGTGACTGGGCCAGCATCGCCAAAAACTGGCCTCCGTGTCCTTGGAACCCCGGTCCTACCGCAACGAGCGGACCGTTGCCCTGCACGGAAAGCATTCGCAATTTTCGGCATTGTCCATTGCCGCATAACCATCGAATCGCATTCACCGTATCGCCACCAGGGGCGTTGGAATAGATCTGCGTATCCACGCCATAGGCCAACATGGCGTGCATGATCTCCCAGTGACTATTGTCCCGTGCGTTTACCAAACGGGTGTAATAGAAGTCGAGGCAACTGCGAACCTGATCGCGCAGCGCCTCCAACTTGGGGGTCATGGCGGGCAGATTTTCCGCTTCGGGCGACGTCGCGTCTGAATCTTCGCCAGCGGATGACTCGTCGGCAACCGAATCGCCTCCCGTCGGCGTGGCGACGGTTGACGACGGGTTGTCGGCATCTTGGGCCGGTGGCTTGGATGCCGGTGTTGATGATGATTGCCGCAGTTTATTGGCGAGCACGGATGCGGCGTCTAGGTTCTTGGTCGACGGTGCCGCTGTCGATTTTTCAACCGTGGCCGGAGACTTGGGATTGGACGCCTCCGACTTAGGCGACTCCGCAGGCGCCGATGCTGGGGTGCCGGTCGCCCCCCCTCGGGCACGCCAGCCGACTGGAGTCGGTTCCACCTGAGGCTTGGCGAGCGACAGTGAGGATGCCGAAATGGAGAGCCCGAGCACCAATAGTGCGGCCGGCGTTCCCAGCAGCATGGCCCAGAACAGGCCCCCACGGCTCACGCGAGCAAGCTGTAGCGTGCGCAACATACGTGTGCGTCTCTCTAACATCCGTGTTCAAGACCGG
>SXHS01000194.1 GCA_005773145.1 Planctomycetaceae bacterium
ACGTTGGGAAAAGCGCTCGGCGGCGCCAGCGGCGGCTACACCAGCGGAAGGCGTGAGATCATTGAAATGCTCCGCCAGCGAAGCCGCACCTATTTATTCAGCAACTCGCTCGCGCCGACGATTGCCGCGACCACTCTCAAAGTGCTCGACCTCGTCGGTCGCAGCACCGATCTGCGCGACCGTCTGGAAGCCAACACACGCTATTTCCGCCAGGCGATGAGTGACGCCGGCTTCAACATCGTCCCCGGCGAACACCCGATCGTGCCAATCATGCTCGGCGAGGCCAAGCGCGCCACAGCCATGGCCGAAAAACTCCTCGAACGCGGCGTGTACGTGGTTGGCTTCAGCTATCCTGTGGTACCCCACGGGAAAGCCCGGATCCGCGTGCAAATCTCCGCCGCACACACGCAGGCCGATTTGGAATTCGCGATGGAACAGTTTGTTGCGGTGAAGACCGACCTCGAAATCTAAATCTTCGTTGGCTTTGAGGATGATTGGGCCCGAAGTTGCATTTCCCAATCGACGCAAGATCTACGCAGAGGCAGGGCCCACCGCTTCCAATAACGCATGGGTAGCCGTTCACGGGCCGGGGACTGGCTCAATTTCCCGGCGTAATTGTCAGAGGTACGTCGTCCTGTTGGCTGATTGCACAACGAGGCTCCCGGGAAAATTTACCTGTCCCGCTCGCCTGGCTGTTGATGATGGGGCCGAGCGGGTAGCTGGGACAGCTATTGCTATCCCGGCTCCTCGCTCGGCCCGGCCAGCAAAGCCGGCCCTACTGTGCCGGTTTCGAAGGCATACGAGAGTACCCTCTCTTGGCCCGGGAAAATCTTCCGCAAGTGGCTTGCATGGTGGAAAGTTTGTACTATCGTCAAGGTCATGGCTGACTTGATGATGGCTCACTTGTGCAGTTCTAGCCGCCCATGACGCGACGACGCATTTCCTCTGAGTCGATACGAGCCACTTCCTTGACCGGGCTGGCTGCCACGAGTGTGGCTTCCAAGAGGAACCGACTTTCACCGGCGCTGCCACGCGGAAGCGCGGCCCAAGTCGCCCCCTCCCCGAGTGTGTTTCTCGGGACCGGCGCGCTGGACCGCCATTCAACGTCGCATCTGCGGGCCGGGCATGCCACGCTGATTGCGCTTGGGGCCGCAAGCGATTCGCCACGTTCAATTTTGCGCGGGTCGTCGAACGCCTCGATCTTCGCACGGACCATCGCTCGTATCGCATTCGATCGGCCGTCAGGCCGCTTCACCTGCTCGGAGCCATCCCCTCGCCTCGACGATCCTGGTCCGCGTCGCTCCACCCACGCCATCACAAGCTCGTGTTGTTTGCATTCGTCCCTGGAGTGTTCCGGGGTGTGAACGGTTACTCAGGCAGCGAACCAAACATGCCGGGAGCACACTTCCGCCTGGCGGTGGAGTTGGTGCTGCCAATTACGTGTCGAGGTCCGGCGATGGAGAATCACGATAAGTAGGTGGGGTTATGTAGCGGCGAACGGATGCGTTAACAGCCACAGTTGAAAACGGGAATGGTCATCGGGGAGCATTCATTTCTGAACTCAATTCCAACCTTTTTGCGAGGAACGAACGCATGAGACAACTGTTTACATTGGGGTTCACGGGGTTGGCTTTCACGTTGCTGTCCGCGACTTCCGTCAAGGCGGTACAAGTCATTTACACGTTCGAGCCGCCGAATACCGTTGGTGCTAAGGACGTCACCGATCGCGCGTTGGGCGATGGGGCCCAAAATCCCATTAGCTGGCTTAGCACCGGGGCGATTGACACGACTGCGGCCTTTGGTACGCAAGCCGGTCATTTCCCGGGGCCGAACGGCAACGGGGTGCCCAGCCGAGCGATTGACACGGGCATCACGTCGCTGGGGCCGCAATTTACGCTGGCTGCCATGATCAATGATCCGAACTACACCACACAATTTCGCCGTACCTTCTCGAACTACACCGGCGGAGCTCTCAACGCCAATGAGTTCATATTTGATCATTTAGCTTTGGGTGGTCCAGCCACGGGAATGTATTTGAGGATACCCACCGGCAACGTGTTCGCCCCATTGCCTGCCAGTTTTGCGAATTCCGGTTATCACCACCTGGCGGTGACATATAACCAAGCTGCCGGCAACGAAGTGATAATGTACGCGGATGGCGTCCCGTTTCTAACCACGACACTTGCCTTCGGCGCGCCAACGTTCGGGACCTCGATACGATTCGGAGACGATGCGCCCCCCACCGACGGCAATGACGAGCGGTTCGTAGGCCACGCCGACGACGTCGTGATCTGGGACTCGGCTCTTTCGGCCAGCCAGATCATGTCCCTGTATCTGAACGGAGCTGAAGCAACATTGATCTCTTCTCTGGCCGGCGATCTGAACGGCGACGGGTTCGTCGGTCAGGACGATTTCAACATCGTCTTGGGTGACTGGGGAAATATGCCACCGGCCGACCCACGTGCCGACCCCAGTGGCGATGGATTTGTTGGTCAGGACGACCTGAATCCCGTGTTGGCCGATTGGGGACA
>SXHS01000195.1 GCA_005773145.1 Planctomycetaceae bacterium
CGATTGAAAAATTGCAGCAACTGCGTGGTATGTTGGATCCGACCAGCGGCATTGGTGCCGTCAACTCGATTCAGCTCCGATTGCGCCCCGGAGCCAACTTGGCGGCCATGCGAGATCGCCTGCAAGCTCGCTTTCCACCTCACACTTTTCCCTATCAGATCCAGACTTGGATGGAACTACAGGGTCCACTCCTCGCAGCCGTCCAGATGGAGACAACACTCCTCAATATCTTATTGTTCCTAATCATCGCCGTGGCCGGATTCGGCATTCTAGCGACGTTTTTTATGATCGTCGTCGAGAAGACCAAAGACATTGGTATTTTGAAATCGCTGGGGGCGCCCAGCCGCGGTGTGATGTCGATTTTTCTCGGCTATGGGCTATCTCTGGGAACGGTCGGCGCCGGCGGCGGGATGGTGTTGGGTTTGGGGTTCGTGGCCTATATCAATGACATTGCCGCGCTCATACAGAAGGTGACGGGGCGGGAGGTATTCGATCCGACCGTCTATTATTTCCAGCGGATTCCCACAATCGTCCAGCCATGGACGATTGCCTGGATCGTGGCCGGAGCACTGGCCATTGCCGTGATGGCCAGCATTCTGCCCGCACTGCGTGCGGCGCGGCTGAAACCCGTGGAGGCTCTGCGCTATGAATGATGGTTCCACTCAGTGGCCCTTGCCGGTTGTGGACGATCCGCTGCGCGCGCCGCTGTCGCATGTCCCAGTCAGGCGGGCCCCACGCGGTGCGAATGCCCAGCGCGTCCCCTCGGACGGTCCGGATCTGTTGGTCGCACACGACATCAAGAAAACCTATCGCAAAGGCGCAACGCTGATCCCTGTTTTGCGCGGCGTCAGCTTCCGCGTGCCTGAAAACGCGCTCACCGCCATTGTCGGCCAAAGTGGGTCCGGCAAGAGCACCCTGTTACACATTCTGGCCACCTTGGACCGACCGGATAGTGGTCAAATTGTATTCGAGGGACACCGCATCGACCAACTGTCCGCTGCTGGTACCGATTGCCTGCGCAACGCCCATTTTGGCATGGTCTTCCAGTTCTATCATCTGCTGCCGGAGCTGACCGCACTCGAGAATGTGTTGCTGCCGACGATGATCCAATACGGTGCGTGGTCGTATTGGTACCATCGGCGATCGCTCCATGCTCGGGCCGAGGCCCTCTTGCAGCGGGTCGGTTTGTCGCACCGCATGCGGCATCGGCCTCAGGAGTTGTCCGGGGGGGAGATGCAGCGCGTGGCCATCGCCCGGGCCCTGATGACCCAGCCCCGGGTACTATTTGCCGACGAGCCGACCGGCAATCTGGACCGACGCACGGGGGAGGAAATCCTGGAACTCCTCTGCTCCTTGAACGACCAGGACCAGCTCACTATAGTCATGGTGACCCATGATGGGTCGATCGCGCGACGAGCCGATCGGGTTCTCCAGCTGTTCGAAGGCCAGGTTCGGGAAGACGCATGACGGGCAATGAAAACGCGGACGCCAACCTCAAGGTATCCATCAACGGGACGTTATTCGATAAAGCAGACGCCAAGATCAGTGTGTTTGACCACGGTTTGCTATACGGCGACGGGGTCTTCGAGGGCATGCGCAGCTACGCCGGCCGGGTCTTTCGCCTAGAACGCCACCTGCAGCGACTCTACGAATCGGCAAAGGCCATTCGCCTGGAGATCCCTATCTCGCCCGCCCGGATGGCGGACGATGTTCAGACGACGTTGCAGGCCAATGCCATCCGCGACGGCTATATCCGCCTAGTGGTCACCCGCGGCGCGGGGACTCTGGGCCTGGATCCCAACCGGACCAGTCACCCTCAAGTGATCATCATTGCCGGGAAGATCGAACTCTACCCGGAGCGGCTCTACCGCGAAGGGATGGAAATCGTCACCGTCAGCACCATTCGCAATCACCCCGCGGCCCTCAGCCCACGCATCAAGTCCTTGAACTATCTCAACAACATCATGGCCAAATTGGAAGGGCTGCAGGCCGGGTGCAGCGAAGCCCTCATGCTGAATCACATCGGCGAGATCGCCGAATGCACCGGGGATAATATCTTTTTGGTACATCGGGGTAAGCTCTCGACCCCTCCGGTGGAAGCGGGCATCCTGGAGGGCATTACCCGAGAAGTCGTGATGGAACTGGCCCAAGAAGCAGGCTCCGTCTGCCTTCAGAGGCCGCTCACCAAACACGATGTGTATATCGCGGACGAGTGTTTCTTGACCGGAAGTGCCGCTGAAGTCATACCGGTGGTCAAAGTTGACGGTCGCCCCATCGGTACGGGTAAGCCCGGACCGATCACGATCGACCTGATGCGCCGTTTTCACGAATGCACCCAAAGAGCCCACTAACCCCTGCCAATGGGGGATCACCTGGGCGAAACGACGATCTCAATCTTCGCCCGCGCGGTCGCTGGCACCGGTTTTCTTGTTGGTGAGTGTGGCCGACACCGGTTTGTGTGGGCTTGGCGGGCTGTGGGCGTCAGCCCACTGGCTCTTTTCCACAGCCACTTCGGCTAATTCAACGAACCCTTGCGGCCAACTTCGAGCGTCACTCGCACACACATGCACGGGCGGACAAGCCGCCCGTGGCACCCAGAATTGGTTGAATGGGACGCCGGGCAATTGGCACCTCGCGTCTGCACTTTCGGTCGCGACGACCGCCTACCACTTGGCCGTTCGAAACGAGCCGAATTGTGCTGAGCTTGACCGGGACAACGGCCGAGTTACAATCGTAAGTGGGTTTGCTGCCAACGTGTTGCGGTCTTGCAACAGGATTGCGAAGTTGCGGTGAACGTGGCCCGTCAACTGGCTTAGCCAGTCCGTGTGTTGGCCCGATTCGGCGTGCAAAGACTGCGCGGGACTCGGTGCCGCATGGCGCAGGTTTGTAAATACTTAGGTTCCTTGCAACGGCGTTACCAGGGATGATCACAAACCAGCGGTCCGGCTGTGCCATGCAGCCGCCCGCGAAGCTCAATTTGTTTCTAGAAATTTTGGGCAAGCGCCCCGACGCGTACCACGAGTTGGTAACGTTGATGGTGACGGTCAGCATCCAGGACTCGCTCGAGTTCCAGTCCGACGTGCTGGGCCAGTTGATTGTGGTTACCCGTTGGGTGTCGGGGCGTCGGGCGGATTTCTTTTCCGCCGTTGACCGCCGGTTGGCTACGACCTGGCGATCGGAGTACCAG
>SXHS01000196.1 GCA_005773145.1 Planctomycetaceae bacterium
GGACAACGGCCGAGTTACAATCGTAAGTGGGTTTGCTGCCAACGTGTTGCGGTCTTGCAACAGGATTGCGAAGTTGCGGCGAACGTGGCCCGTCAACTGGCTTAGCCAGTCCGTGTGTTGGCCCGATTCGGCGTGCAAAGACTGCGCGGGACTCGATGCCGCATGGCGCAGGTTTGTAAATACTTAGGTTCCTTGCAACGGCGTTACCAGGGATGATGACGAACCAGCGGTCCGGCTGCGTCATGCAGCCGCCCGCGAAGCTCAATTTGTTTCTAGAAATCTTGGGCAAGCGTCCCGACGCGTACCACGAGTTGGTAACGTTGATGGTGACGGTCAGCATCCAGGACTCGCTCGAGTTCCAGTCCGACGAGCTGGGCCAGTTGATTGTGGTTACCCGTTGGGTGTCGGGGCGTCGGGCGGATTTCTTTTCCGCCGTTGACCGCCGGTTGGCTACGACCTGGCGATCGGAGTACCAGAACCCCAGGGCGGACGGTGCCGAGAACCTGGTGGTGCGGGCGCTGCAGTTACTACGAGCGCGCAGTGGCACATCGGCCGGGGCCCGAGTTCATTTGATCAAACGTATCCCCACACAGGCGGGGCTGGGTGGGGCATCCAGCGATGCGGCAGCCGTGCTGCTGGCTGCCAATCAAGTTTGGCAATTGGGTTGGACACACCAGCAACTGGCTTCACTGGCCGCCGAATTGGGGAGTGACGTGCCCTACTTCCTTTGCGGCGGCAGTGCCATTTGCCGTGGTCGCGGCGAGCGAGTCGAGCCGGCCGCCAGTTACGTTGGATTGCCGGTTGTGGTCGTTCGGCCTCCACGCGGGTTGAGCACGGCTGATGTTTACCGAAACTGTCAAGTTCCGCCTGCACCTAGGGGGGCTCCCAGCATTGCCTCCGGTGGAGTGGCCGCGCGGGTCGTGCTGGCCGGCTCGCAATTGTTCAACCGACTGCAGCCAACGGCGGAACATCTCTGCCCGGAATTGGTTCGGCTCAGTGACGCCTTTCAGCGGACCGGTTGTTGCGGACATCAGATGACCGGCAGTGGCTCGAGCTATTTCGGGTTTTGTCGGCACTTGCGACACGCACGTCGGGTGGCCAACCAGTTGCGGTCGCGCCGCTTGGGCGAAGTCTTCACCGCGACGACCCGTCCGCGGAGTGGCGATCCGCGCTCGATTGATCGACGCCCGACAGATCGTGCGGCGAGCGTCGAAGCCGCCGCGGCGGCAACCGCTGGATCCGTACGAATCCTGGATCCTCACACCTATGAACGGGAGAATGGTCGATGAAAATAACGGAAGTCCGCATCAAACTAATGGACGACGCGGATGACCGCTTGCGCGCATTCTGCTCCGTCACGTTTGATAACGCATTCGTGGTCCGAGACCTGAAGATCATCGAGGGTACAAGTGGCCCATTTGTGGCCATGCCCAGCCGCAAATTGACGGCCCATTGTCCCGTGTGCCGCTGCAAGAATTACTTGCGCGCCGCCTACTGCAATCAATGCGGCACGCGATTGAAGGACGACCTTGTTTTGCGTGATGAGACGGGCCGGGTGAAACTTTACGCCGACATCGCACACCCGATCAATTCGCAGTGTCGCGAGATGATCCAGGAACGAGTGGTGGCTGATTTTCGCGCCGAACTCGAGCGATCCAAGCTACCCGGTTATGTCTCACGGTACGACGAGGTGTACGACTACGAAGAGGCGGCATCCATGGCGGCGGCGCGAGCGGGTGGGGCGGATGCGGGGCGGCCCTCGACAACGGGTCGCGACGACATCACCCAGGCCCAGCCGACCACCCACGTCCAGCCGGCAGAGGCCGGTCCTCGACCGCCGCATCGGCCACCCGTTGGACCGGCGTCCGACAAGTCGCTCACGCCAGGCCAACGCAGCGACGACGATTTCGGCGCTGGCATCTTGTAGTCATCTTATCTCGGCCGTAATCTTAGGCCGTCTTGATCTCCGCCGACCGCTGGGCGGTTACCAGGCGAATTTCTTGCGGCGCCGGCGATGAATTCCGTTGAATTGGACGGGCGCTTTTCGCACGCGCCTTGCGGCGGGCTCTTCACGCACATGCTTGGCCCCTGGGGCGCCCCCCATCTTCGCCCGATAAGCGATGGAGTAGGATGCGTCGGACTCATGATCTTGATCGAGATAGTGGTTCATTGCTCTCACCTTTCCTCAAATAAGACAGACCAGACTTGATGAAAAACACCTTGCGAGACGGCCCATTGCCGTGCGCACACCGCCTGACGGACTGATTTCAGCTAAGGCCGACGAACCGTCAACCGATCACGCGTGAGCGTCGACGGTAGAAATTCGCCTTGCGGCTCGGCCATCGACCTCGGACACGGGCATACACCGGTGGTGTCCGAGACACATACGGCCGAACTCCGGACAACAGGCGTGTGCTCCCTGCACTCGTATGAATGACCGCATCACACCTCACAACCTCGCTGGACATCTTTGGTACCTCCTCACTCGACTCGCCCCTGATCGATGCGAATACTCACGCCGCTCCCGCACTCCGGCATTTGCGGAGACCTCCGGAACGGCCCATGGACCATGCGGCCCGACCGCCACGTTCTGTCACGACACGGCAATAATCGGCGCCCCGTGTTTCAACTTGTTGGCGGACTCCACAGCCGCGCGACAGATCATTTGCATTTCCTCTTCGCCGACCATGCCCGGCAGATACATCCATGCGCCGAGCTGTCGCGCCCAAATCTCTTCTGACGCGACGTCCGCGTTGCCACACAACACCAGCAGCAACTCGGTCTGCTGACGCAAATGCTCGGCCAGCGCTCGAAATCCTGTGACTTCCTCCGACCAGGACTCCGTTAGATCAACGATCGCTAACCGAAACAACGTACGCCGCACGGTCGACAACGCGCCGTCGAGACTAGCGCAGATCACGGGGCGCCAGCCTGCAACGGTGGCACATTCCGCCAGCCGTTCCTGTCGCGTCGGGCACGCCGATGCCACCAGACACAGCGGAGCGCTGACCGGCCCACGCTGAACCGGCGCCGACCGCGAACCGGACACCAGCTCTGCTTGCTGGCGGAGCCTCTTACGAAAAGCCATGTTTCATCTCCTTGAGAGAACCTACCGATGCCAGTTAAGGCATGTCATCGAATCCTTCATTTCACAATTCCTTCTTCCTGCTGCATGCCAAACTCTGTTCCACACTGAACAATCCCACACTGAGCAATCATCGCCCGCACTACCACGGGCGCACGAGCCATAACACGCGGGGCAGCGTCGGACCACTTTCGCAGCCAACGCGTGCCCCGCGCCGTGTCCGCGCAGAGTGTCCCTCACCCTGTGCAAACACGCTGGGCTCATGCTTCCTGCGCACGGATAGACAAAAAAGACTCATCGATGCGCTCGTACAATCAGGCCTATCACAACGCACACGTCACAACCGGCCTATGACCAACGTTCACACGTTTGCTATCGCAAGAGGCGCGCCAATGCATGCAATGCATCGCGAAGATTGATGTAACTCGTGATGTGTCTATCAGATAAAAAATTTGATCAAGCGCACAAGCGTACATAAACGCCCATGGAAGATTTCCCTATGATGGTGAACGAATTGGGGCGCATCGATCGCAACTCGTTGAGCCCAAATGAGTTTCCGTAAATTCCACACTTTGGTGAAATTTCAGCGTTTTGGTGAGCTCTTTTATCTCCCGTGTGATGATGTTCATGCGACCAGCACACCGGCCTCGCTCGCTAGCACCCCCATCGCGCCATCAACAGAATAGTGAAGCAATTCCGCCCGACCGCGCGCAAACTCAAGCACGGAGAGGACCTGGGTTAATTTCCACAACTTGGTGAAATTTCAGCGTTTTGGTGATACAGAAGCCGGCAACTGAGAAGCCGACGTGCCGGCGAGAATCGCGCGGAGACATTCCCGCGCCGCGACGCCATCCGCGCGGAGCAGGTGATCGCGGGCCGCTAGCAGCCAGTCGACCTGCCGGCGCGTGAATGGGACGGGGACCCCCGGAGTCAGGCTGGCCGGAGCCAATCGACCCGCCAAGGCCGCCAATAGGTCCGCCAAACCGGCCCCGGTCCGAGCACTGGTAACCAACCCCAGCGGACGCCGGTCATCCGGTTCCGCAGGTAGGTCCCCCTTGGAAAATACCCATAGGGCCTCGGGATAGCGGTCGCTAAGTGCTTGACTGGCCGCCGACCAGGGCTGGGTCACGTCGCCTACCAGGATCATCACATCCGCCGCACACAGCTCCTGCTGGGCACGCGCGATCCCGGCCGCCTCGACTCGGTCCGGTGACTCATGGAGACCCGCCGTGTCAACCAAGCAAACGGGCCAGCCATCCACGGCCATCATCCCCGTCACGACATCCCGTGTTGTGCCCGGTTCATCAAAAACGATCGACCGCGTGTACCCCAACAGGGCGTTCGCCAAACTACTTTTCCCCACATTGGCGAATCCCGCGATCACCACGCGCCAGGGCTCGGTCAGATGGCGGCCGATAGCGACGCGGGCCAGAATCGCCTCGAGTGCGTCTCGAGCCATCACCAGGGGACGTACATGGCCGGACGGGGACCCGGGATCTAGATCTAAAAGCTCGTCCACGGCCGCCACCCCCCGGGCCAGCGCCCCCTGATCTTGATCTAGAAGCACCCGGGCGGTCCGCTCCGTCGTGGCATGGGCCAGTGCCCAGCGAGCCTCCGCGCTCACGGCGTCGCCGCCGTCGGCCGCAGCCCAGTCCCGCCAATCCCATGCAATGCACCCCTCGGCCTCCAAGGATTGAACCAGCATCCCGCAGGCGGCCGATCCTCCGTGGCAGTGGATCTCTACCCGGTCGATGCTTCGCCGGCACAAGACCACCTCCTCCCCCCAAGCCGCGTCTTCCTGCGGCGAGGAACCGGGAAGACACCACCGCCCCACATTGATGCGGGAGATCGGGAGCTGGCTCAACGTCTGCCGCGAATGGGCCAAGAATCGCCGGCCGACTCGTTCGTCGGCATGCGTCCCTAGCACGAGAAGCGACGCCACGGCCCCGCGTCCAGCGGGCGTCAAAATGACATAACGGCAAGGCCCCAGGCCGCTCATGACTCATGGCCCGCAGACGGCGACTTGGCCTCAAGCCCCATAACCACCATCGCCGTCGTGGCGATTCCCTGCAACACCAGATCGGGAACCCATTGGGCAGATGGCCCCAAGTGAGGCAGCAACCGCTGTCCGTCGCCGCCGGTGATGAATAGGGGGCACGCACCGCCAGCCGGACAACCCATCGTCTCCGCCAAACCCTGAACCAATTGCCGCACGGCCCCCACACTCCCCCAATGCAAGCCACTGGCGATGGCAGCGTGCGTTGACCGACCGATGGGAGACGGCCGCTCATCGGCCACGTCGAGTTCCACCTGCGGCAGTTGGTCCGTTCCGAGTTGTAAGGCACGTGCCGAGAGCCGAACTCCTGGCAAGATGGCCCCCCCCAAGAAGCGACCGTCGGCCGACAGACCGTCGACGGTGATTGCCGTACCGGAATCCACGATGATCGCCGCCTCGTGGGGCGGCTTGGCCCGCCGCACGGCCACGCCGTTGGCAACCCGGTCGGTTCCCACCCGTTCCGGCTGCTCGACGTCTAGGATCAGGGGGAAATCACGATTCGACAGTAATTGGTAGGGCGTCGAGGGTCGTGTGTCTCTGAGCCATGTACGGATCGGCTCCTCGGCGGTCCGATTGACGCTTGCGACGTACCACGGGTGAGTCTCGGCCCCCAACCAGTGTTGCAGCACCTCAAAGTCTGGCTGGAGGACCGGAAGTCGCAATTGGCTCAGGTGGACCGGGGCTTCGGGCGTGGCCTCGGTCCCATAGCGTGCCAATTGCAGCGACGTGTTTCCAACCGAGACGGCAATAAACGCTTGGTGACTAGATCCCATGGCCGAATAGAATAGCAGGCCCTACTCCGCCGGCAACGCCGCTTCGCGCTGGGACTGCAAGGTGAATGCAATCGAGCCGACGAGCTGATGCAAAGATTGGCCCGTGACGGCCGATATCAGGTGGACTTCCTGCTGAAGCGATTCCCGCAATTGTTGATGTACCGCGTCCGAACCGGGCAGCTCCGCCTTGGTGACGGCGATCAATTCCGGCCGATCGCCGAGTTGTGCATCGAACTGCAACAGCTCACCGCGAACGATGCGATAGTTCTGGAGAGGATCGCTGCCGTCGGCCGGAAAAGGCTCGACCAGATGCACGAGCACGCCGGTTCGCTGAATGTGTCGCAGGAATTCATGTCCCAAGCCAGCCCCCGTGTGTGCCCCCTCGATCAATCCAGGGATATCGGCCAACACGAATGACCGGTCAAAATCGAGCTGAACGCGACCCAAATTGGGATGTCGAGTCGTGAAGGGGTAGGCGGCGATTTCGGGTCGCGCGCGACTCAGTCGACTCAACAGGGTACTTTTTCCGGCATTAGGCATGCCGATCAGACCAACGTCCGCGATGACTTTTAATTCCAGAACCACCCGCCGATGCTCTCCCTCTTCACCTGGGGTAAATTCGCGGGGAACTCGATTGGTGGATGTCTTAAAATGTGTGTTCCCCTTCCCCCCTTTACCGCCGCGTGCGGCGACGACTTGATCGTGCTCCGTCGCCAAGTCCCGTACGACGAAGTCCTTTTCGGAATCGATCACGATGGTGCCGGGGGGGACGGGGATCAACAGGTCCTTGCCAGCGCGGCCGTGACGATTCGCGCCCTGGCCATGGCCACCGCTTTCGGCCTTCCAGAATTTGTTATGCGCGACCGCCGCCAGACTATCCACGCCGGGCTGCGCGACGACGATGATACTTCCACCGCGGCCACCATCTCCGCCATCGGGCCCGCCGCGAGGAACGTAGCGTTCACGACGGAAGCTACTGCAACCATTTCCGCCATTTCCGGCCTGCAAGTCAATTTCGACGCGGTCGACGAACATCGGCAGAATCATTCAATCGCGGGGCGAGGTGGGGGGGACACAGGAACGTGGCCCGTTCTGGAGCCCATTCGCGAGCGTTCATTGTCGCCTATCAACGGGATAAATTCAACTCCATGAGACGCCGAATTTCTTCTTGGTACTCCCGCCTCTCCGCGTCCCATTGCGTGACCAGACGCTGCAACTCATCCCGTTGTAGGTCCAGTTGGCGTTGCTGTACGGAACATGCGGCCATTTGTTGGTCCACCGAAACCTGCTGCCTAGACCATAACTGCTGGAGCCCACGCCGGTGGCGTTGCATGTCTCGTTCGCGATCCTCAATTTTAGCCTGAAGCCGGTCGAGCTCCTGACGCTCGAGGGCCAGTCCGTTCTGGGCCTGCTGGTAGTGGTGGTCCAAGCGCTGACGGAGCTGAGCCAGACGCTGATTCGGGTCGTAGGGGGCGCCGGGCCGATTGATTTCCAACCAGAGCTCTTCCGTGCACAGGCGCAACTCGAGCGCCTCACGATGCATGTCGGTCACGTCTCGATGCAGCCGCTTGAGAAGCGCTTGGCGTTGCTTGAGTCCCTGTTGGCTGCGGGCCAGGGCCAGTTTCTTTCGCCGCAGCAACGCTTCCAGCGACCGGCGTTCCTCGGCAACGGACTGACGCTCCTGCTCCGCGCGTGCCAACAGTTGATGACGTTCCTGCTCGATCCACTGTCGGCGTTTCTCCAACTCGGCCAATTGCTCGCGGAGGCGATTTCTCTCGGCGGTCTGCGGATCGCTAGTGTCCATTGGCTTGGCGATACTTGCCGATCCCGCACGGCGGGGAACGACAGGCGAATCGGCCCCCACCGAGCCCTTGCTGGGCCCCGACGCAATACGCGCCTCGTCCACGGTGGCTTGTGCGCTGACCACATCCGCAGCCTGTTGCTTCACGGCTTCGTGCCGTGCTCGCAGTTCCTGTTCCAGGGCCATCAAAGCCGCTTCGCGATCCTGTATGACCAGGCGAGTGGTGCGCAACTCTTGTTCCAAGAGCGCGACTCGGCTGTTGACCTCGGCTTCCCGGTGATCCAGGCCTTGCTGTCGCTGCAACAGGTGTTGCGACAACTCGAGTGCCTGCCGGCGCAACTGTTCGGCCAACCGGCCCCCCGCTTGACCGCTCAGGGTATCTAGAAGCTCGGCGCTAGGCGGTTCGGCCGAATCCAGCACAACTCCTCGGGGCTCTTGCACGGCCACAAAGGGTCCGCCTTGCTGACCGTGTTGAGGGGGCGCAGCATGGGGCTGCTCGGCCTTGCTAGCTAGACCGTGTGCCGCATCGATGCGCATCGTGGGCCCCACGAAATCCTGGGATGCACCAACGGTCGACGGGGCCAAGCCGGCATCTGACGACATGTTTCGGTAACGCCTACGAAGTCGCGGACATAGAGACGAGAATGGAAATGGAAGCGGGCCGCCTGACCGGCGATACATCCGGCACAGTCCGCCCAATCCCCATCATCGGCAATCCCGGCGACTTTGGTTGAGCCTTACCGACGAGTTGGTCGCAACTCAACGAGAAATGGCCGGCACCTGGCGGGTTCCCTAGCGTTGCTAGCGGTCAGGGCTGGGGTTCGCGACAATGCACCAGGGCGAGCAAGGCATACGCCGTCACCAAATTGGGGTCCCCTTCGAGCCAGCGGTCGGTCTTGTTTACCCAAGAGCCGTCCTCTTGTTGGGACTTGGCCAGGACCGCCACCAATTCATCGCGCCAGTTGTGAGACTGACCTTCATGATCGACCATGACGTCCATTTTCGTAGCAGCCAGGGTTTTGGCAAATGTGTGGTAATAGTAGTACAAGCCCGACTGGCCCATTCCTGGATTTTGCTGAAGATCGTAGTGCTGCTGAATCCAGTTGAGGGCTGCTTTGACGCGGGGGTCATCGGGGCCGACCCCCGCATAAATCATGCTCTTCAGTCCGGCGTAGGTCATGGATGCGTAGCTGCGCAGCCCCCCCTCGTCGGTTGTGCCCGCCTGGCTGAACCCACCGGCATCGGGCGTGTAGTAAAACCCACCGTCAGGATTCTTATTGGCAAACGGTGTGCGATTCTGGTCACTCGGCAGATTTTGGCAACGTGACACAAAGATCATTGCCCGCTGAATGGCC
>SXHS01000197.1 GCA_005773145.1 Planctomycetaceae bacterium
CTCGCTTAGATTTTCATGATTGACCCAGGGATAACCCTCGGCCGAATAGGAGTAGGTCGTTGTGGTCGCGAGTCCATCCGTGAGCGCATCGCGACCATATTGTACATGTCCCCACAGGTCGGGCTCGGCGACATGCAGCGTGAAGGCGAGTGCCAGGGCCATGACGAGGGCCACGGTCAGCTCAAACGGCATCATGCTCGCAGTCAATGGACCGGCGTTTGCCGATTCTTGTGGCAGCGAGCGGACCGATGCGTTTGAGCTGCTTGCTGCCATCTGTTGCCTCTCGCTAACACAGAAGAATTTGCACGTGACCGGCAGGCGATGGTCCCCATGCGGTGTGGCCGGTTCCCGGCACACCCTGGACCGCGACCCGCGCAAGAGTCCATAATGCAGATTGCGGTCTTGCGCACTACATGCGAACTATAGGTCATACGACTCGTCGGCCAGGAATCGCGTCTATTGGGACGGGTTTTGCGGACGATTACGGAGAAATGCATCATGCCGAAGAATCCGCGTACGACGCCCGAGCCGACCCTCTCGGCCTCCGGGGCTACCGCGCCTGCGGCTGGTGTGGCCCGCCAGGTGGACGTGGATGGAGTCGCCCTAACGTTGAGTCGTCACCACGACGTGGAGGGGGAATGGATTGGACAGCAGGAGATCTTGCAACAACTGCTCGCCTGTTGGTTGGTGGTCGACGCGCGGGATTTGCCACTCACACCGCGTCTGGTCGGACTCCCCGGCATCGGCAAGACATCCTTGGCAATGGCCGGCGCGCGACGCCGCAGCCAGCCGCTTTACATCTACCAGTGCACCGCCGACACGCGCCCCGAGGATCTGTTGATCACGCCGGTGTTGGCGGAGAACGGGCGGATTTCCTATCACGCGTCTCCGCTGGTGACCGCCATGATTCAGGGGGGGCTGTGCCTGTTGGATGAAGGGAACCGGATGAACGAAAAGTCCTGGGCGACCCTGGCTCCGCTCTTGGATCATCGTCGCTACGTGGAATCGATCGTGGCGGGGATTACGATTCCCGCGCATCCGGATTTTCGCTGCGCGGTCACCATGAACCAGGATGATTCGACCTACGAAATTCCGGACTACATCCTCAGTCGGCTGCAACCGACCTTGTCGTTGGGTTACCCCAATCGGGAAGACGAGCTGGCCATCCTGCAATATCACCTGCCGTTTGCCGAGCCGGAGATGTTGGCGTTGACTGTCGAGTTTCTACAGCGATCGCATGATATGAACCTTGATTTTTCGCCGCGGGATGGGATTAACGTATTGCGCTACGCCATGAAGCGTTTGTTGCAAGATCCGACGCATCCGGTCAGCAAAGATGACAGGTGGCGAGAATCGTTGGCTCGCTGCTTGGGAGACGATGCCTTGGATCTGGAACGGTTGGCGGAGCGCCGTCGCCGTGCTTTGGGAGGGGAGGATGTACCGTTGGGGCTGGGGGACTTTTTTTTCTCCGCGGACGATCCCTTGCATCCGGATTTCGAGGACGAGGACGATTGAACGGGGTTCAGTCGCTTTAGTATCAGCCGCTCGCACGCGTTACACGCATCGAACTGGATGGACCAACCTCGAATGGAGAAGGCCACGGCCATGTCACTGGACGTCCTGAGAATAGGACCACGCATCCTGGCGGCCCCCATTCTACACGGCAGTGGCGACTGCGCATGGGAAGTGCGCCGTCTGATGTTAGCACATCCGTTCGATTGCTTAGCAGTTCCATTGCCCCCTAGTTTTCAAGCCGATGTCGAAACGGCGGTTGGGGAGCTACCGACCATCTCCATGGTGATGCAGCCCGAGTCATCCCGATATGCCACCTCGTGGTCGACAGCGAATGACCTGGCAGACGACTCCGACGTGGAAGAGGAGTCGGTGGTCAGCTATGTGCCCGTTGACCCTTGTCAGCCCGTGATTGCCGCCCTGCGAATGGCGATTGGCGAACATATACCGCGGGCCTTTATCGACCTGGAAACACGTCGGTATCAACCTCACACGGCCGTACTACCGGACGCGTATGCATTGAAGCAGATCCCCTTGCCACGCTTTGCTGCCGCTTTGCTGCCAGCGCTTGGACCACGTCCGACCGATCAACGTGCGGCGCGCATCACGCATATGGCCCATCGTTTGCATGAACTGGAGTCCCGCTACAATTCCATTCTATTCGTTTGTTCGATTCTGGATTGGCCATGGATTCGTGATGCCTTCCTGGATCCGTCGGCGGACCGTCCCGTAGATGACGAGGTGGAACCGACAACCGCTTATGCCGTGAAAACCGAGACGCTGCTGTTTTTGCTGAGCGAATTGCCATTCATCACCAGTTTGTACGAACGCGCGCGGGCCGAGTTGGAAGATGACGAAAATCTATCGATCGATGGCGTCAAGGAATTGCTATTGTCCGCCCGCGACCACTATCTGCGCCAGGGTCAAGGGCGAGGACGTGGCATCACGCCCCATCTGCTGCGCGTGTGCCTGAAGTACTTGCGCAATCTGACGCTGCTGGAGCGGCGGCTGACACCGGACCTGTACACCATGATTGTCGCGGCCAAGCAGGTGATGGGGGAGGGGTTCGCCTTGGCGGTTGTGGAGCAAGCTAAACGCTATCCGTACGGCGATCGAACGGGGCGTCCGGTTGTCCGCGTGAGCATTGAACGGGCTCAGCTTCCGGAGGGTGATTTTGTACAATTGGTCAGTCGCCTGCCGGGGTCGCCTGTCACTTGGCGCACTTGTCAACTGCAGCCGCGTCCCGACCGTCGTCAACAACACCGCTGGCGTACCGAGTGGAACCCGCACATGCAGTGCAGCTGGCCCCCCGAAGACCGACGCATCGAGGACTTTCGTGGTACGGTCGCCGAGCGTGCCCAATCGCTACTGGGCGCCGACTTGGCTCGGACCGAAAAATTCACCACCAGCATTCAAGATGGCATCGATATTCGCGAGACCATGCGAAATTGGCATACGGGCGAATTGTATGTGCGTGTGCTACCCCCAAATCGTGGGCCATTGGATACAGTGGTGATGCTGTTCGACGCGCCGGCGGACCCGCGCGACTATCCCTGGCGAACGACATGGTTCGCCGAGCACAAAGAGGAGTCGACGTTGGCATTCTATGCCACGGACTACCGACAGGAGTTGGTGGGGCCGGGCGTGGCTCGAGCCGTCTATGGCGGAGCCATGTTTGTCTTTCCGCCGCAGCCGCTCCCTGATATCTGGTCCGATCCCCGCTTTGACTTTGCCACAACCTTGGAGGAACGTCTCTTGGCCGCAGCGTGTCATTACAGCACGGGGCGGCACGTGGCACTCCTGGCGCCGCAGCCACCTGGTGCGGGCTGGAGAAGGCTGGCTCGCCACTTCGGTAAGAAATGGGTTCATGTGCCGATCGGACAATTCGGCGCATCGACACTGCGCGACTTGCGCGTGGTGCATGTCTTGAATGGGACCCCCGTCCGCAGCTATGCGGCCCGCTTCATTCGAGGGGAATAAATAAGGCTACCGACAGCAGGCGGGCCATCGTTTACCCACCAGCCGAAGGCGCTGGCCGGCGGTCAAGATCAAAGTCAAGGTCGTGCTCGGCCATGTCGCGGGCGTGGTAGCTGCTGCGCACAAACGGACCACTAGCCACCTTTTGAAACCCCAGCTGGCGGGCCATCTCCCCCCAACGTGTGAATTCCTCCGGAGTTACATAACGCTGCACCGGCAGATAGCGATCGATGGCCGGCTGCAGGTATTGACCCAGTGTGAGGTAGTCGCAGCCGACGTCACGCAGGTCAACCAAAGTATCGAGGACCTCTTGCGCGGTTTCCCCCAGTCCCAACATCAGCCCGCTCTTGGTTTTAACGCGAATCCCATCGGTGCGCGCACGGCGGAGTAGTTCCAACGTCCAACGGTAGTCGGAGCGCGTGCCACGGACGAGCCGATACAGGCGGGGCACCGTTTCGGTGTTGTGATTGAAAACCTCGGGACGGGCCTCCAAAACACGGGTCAGCGCCCCCCGACAATGCGTGAAGTCCGGAGTGAGCACTTCGATCGTGGCCCCCGTCCGCTCGCGGACCGCGATCACACAGCGGTAGAAATGTTCGGCGCCCCCGTCCGGCAGATCATCACGCGTGACCGAGGTAATCACCACGTGCCGCAAGCCGAGCCGCGCGGCGGCTTCCGCCAGTCGTTGCGGCTCGTCGTCGGCTACCCCTTCGGGACGCCCGCGTGGGACCGAACAGAAGCTGCACGATCGCGTGCAGGTGTTGCCGAGAATCATAAAGGTCGCGGTCTGCTGGGAAAAACACTCCATGCGGTTGGGGCATCGTGCACTCTGACAGACGGTTTCCAGTTCAAGTTCCCGCAGCAATCGCTCGGTGAGATGGTCCGCGTTCCCCTTGGGTACCTGACGGCGCAGCCAGGGGGGGAGCCGTTCCCCGGAGTTGCGAGGCGCCAGGGGTAATACAGGCAAGTCGATGGGGAGGGAGGATGCATTCACGGCACGGTCTCGGGAAATCCATCACCACGGCCGGTCGCACACACGCGACCGACAATCAGTATAATTGCAGGAATGACCAAGAAGAAGCAATCCCAACCCTCGGCAGCCGCCAAGTCCTCGGACCGGCCCATCGCGGAAAATCGCAAGGCTCGACATAAGTATGATGTGCTCGACTCCCTGGAATGTGGCGTCGTATTGGTGGGGAGCGAGGTTAAGAGTTTGCGGGCGGGCCGTGTTTCCCTCGACGAGGCCTTTGGCCGCATCAAGAACAACGAAGTCTGGTTGATGGGTTGCGACATCTCCGAATATCATCACGCCAGCACGATGAACCATGTCGGCAAACGGCCTCGCAAGTTGCTCATGCACCGCCGCGAAGTACTCAAGTTTGCCCAGAAGGCCACGGAACGCGGGTTGACGCTTGTCCCCCTGAAGCTGTATTTCAAGAACAGCCGGGCCAAGGTGTTGCTAGGCCTATGCAAGGGACGCAAACTCTACGACAAGCGGGATGTCATGAAAAAGGCGGACGCAAAACGGATGATCGAACGGGCGGTGCGCCGTCGTGGGTGACGCCGTCGTGGGTGACGTAGTCCCGCCACCGGATGAGGCTTGTCGCCCGCCCCATCCTGTCCCCTAACGATTTTTATGCCGTTGATCATGCAAGCCACAAGGAACTGCCCGGTGTCGGAGTCCACGGATCACCAGTGCCTGTTGCATTTGCGGCAAATTGAAAAGGAGTATCGGGAGCCGGATGGCAAGCGACTACCTATCCTGAACATTCCCGATTTTTCTGCCGCTGCCGGAGAACAGTTGGCTCTGGTCGGTCGCAGTGGTTGTGGCAAGACCACCTTGCTGCATATCATGGCCGGAATTAGTCTTCCCAATCGAGGGTCCGTGATCATCGACGGCCTTGATATCGTCCGCCTGCCGGAAGCAGGACGTGATCGGTTCCGCGCCGACAAGATCGGCTATGTGTTTCAGACCTTCAACCTGCTCCCCGCATTTTCCGCACTGGAGAATGTATTGGTGGGAATGACGTTCTCGCGCCGTCGCGGCGACGAATCGCGCGCTCGACAACTGCTGGACCGCGTGGGTCTGGGGCATCGCCTGCACCATAAACCGAATACGCTCTCGGTCGGTGAGCAACAACGGGTTGCTGTGGCCCGAGCCCTCGCCAACCGCCCGCGGTTGCTATTGGCCGATGAACCCACCGCTAACGTCGACGCCGCCAACCAACAACAGTTGGTCGACCTGATTCGTAACAGCTGTGCGGAGGAACGCGTGACCTTGGTGGTCGTCACACATGCCCAAGAGGTGGCGGAACAGTTTACCCGCGTGGAACACCTGGAAGCCATCAATCGAATCGCCCATTGACACCCAAGGATCGTGGTCGCTCTGCAACTGAATGGGAAGTTCCCATCGGCAATGAACACGTACCTCTGGGCTCTCGACCTCGAACGGCCACTCAACGCGAGCCTGGGTTGTAGCGGCGCCTGGTCCAATTCGATTGAACTGTCAACGACGCACCGATATTGACTCAGAGGGGCAAAGCCCCGCTGTTTGCCTAGCCCAGTCCATCGGACTGGGTAAGAGGATATCCGGGAACCGGTAGGGCCAACGGCCCGGCCCTTTGTTTGGGGGATCTACAAACGGTCGGGCCCTTGGCCCTGATGATCGAACGGCAACAACTTCCCAGGCATTCTGCCTGGGCTATGCAAACGGATGGGCCGTTGGCCCGAAAACGATCGATACGGCTGCGCGGATGCCGACTCCGAAAACGTGGGAAATGACAAGGGCACGGCCTGAGAACAAACGGC
>SXHS01000198.1 GCA_005773145.1 Planctomycetaceae bacterium
GTGCAGCGCAGCTCGACGATTTCGCCCCGGTCATTCTTGATCACACCGGTGCACGTGATGAAGTACGCATAACGCAATCGCACCTCACGTCCGGGTGAAAGCCGATAGAACTTGGACGGCGGATTCTCCAAAAAGTCGTCTTGCTCGATGTACAGCTCTCGGCTGAAGGGTACCTGACGTGTGCCGGCGGTCGGATCTTCGGGGTTGTTGACCGCCTCCAAGTCCTCTCGCTGATCGGCTGGATAGTTTTCAATGACCACTCGTAACGGGCGCAAGACGGCCATCATGCGTGGCGCATGTTGGTTGAGATCCTCTCGCAAGGCATTTTCCAGCACATGCATTTGAATGGTGCTATTGGTCTTGGATACTCCGATCTGATTGCAGAAATTGCGAATGGCAGTCGGCGTGTAACCGCGCCGGCGCATCCCGGCCAATGTGGGGAGACGTGGATCGTCCCAGCCACGCACGTGCCCATCCGTCACCAGTTGTAGCAATTTGCGTTTGCTCATGACGGTAAAGGTCAAGTTGAGCCGCGCAAACTCGATCTGTTGCGGATGGTAGATGTTCAGCTGATCCAAAAACCAGTCGTAGAGGGGCCGGTGATCCTCGAATTCCAAGGTGCAAATGGAATGCGTGATTTTCTCGATCGAGTCACTCTGGCCATGAGTGAAATCGTAGGTCGGGTAGATACACCAGCGATCCCCCGTCCGATGATGGTGGGCGCGAAGGATTCGATACAGGACAGGATCGCGCAGATTGAGATTGGGAGAAGCCATATCGATGATGGCGCGCAGGGTGCGAGAGCCATCCGCAAACTCCCCCCCCTTCATCCGCGCGAACAGATCCAGATTTTCGGCCACGCTGCGGTTGCGATAGGGACTGTTGCGGCCTGGTGCCGATAGCGTGCCGCGGTACTCACGTACATCTTCTGCGGTCAGATCGCACACGTAGGCTTTACCCGCTTCTATCAACTGTACGGCGTAGGCATAGAGCTGATCGAAGTAGTTGGAGGCGAAATAGAGCCGATCCTCCCAATCGAATCCCAGCCAGCGGACAGCCGATTGGATCGACTGCACGTATTCCTCATTCTCCTTGGTCGGGTTGGTATCGTCGAACCGCAGATTGCACTTGCCACCGTATTGTTGAGCTAAACCAAAATTCAAACAGATCGACTTGGCGTGACCAATGTGCAGATAACCGTTGGGCTCAGGTGGAAACCGTGTGTGGACGGGACCGCCCAATCGACCCGTACGCGTGTCGTCCTCGATTCGCTGTTGTATGAAGTTCAGACCGCTCGGGACCTCGGCGGGAGGCCGACCCGAGGATGAGGAGGATTCATTCGCACCGGAGGAAGACTTCATGATGCGCACCTTTTGATATTGGCAAACGTTTCTGCCCTAAATCTGCAAGACCCGAACTTAGAGAACTCTTCTGGCAGTCATTGTCCGACAGGTATCCCAACACCGCAAGAGGAAATGACCGCACGGGCCGCATCAGGCGAGCGGACTGTGTTGGCGTCAACAGGTCTGCCGAAGCGCCAATTGACCCAAGATCCGGTCCATGCGTGCCAGGGAGCGTTCTTTGCCCAGAATTTGCAAAATCTCAAACATGCCGAAGCCGACGGACTTTCCCGTGACGGCAACTCGCAGCGCATGAATGATCTGCCCGATCTTAATGCCCTCTTCCTGCACGAACTTCTTCAGCAACAGCTCCAACGACTCGGCAGAGAAATCATCGGCCCGTTCGAGTTGTGTGCGGAAGCGTCGCAGCAATTCCTGGGCATCGGTGGCCTTGACCAGCCGTTTCTCCACGTCGTCCGCCTCATAGAGCAGTTGGTCGTCCGCAACGAAGAAGTCCTGATAGTCGAGAATGTCGCCGGCGATACTAATGCGATCTCCCGCTGCCTGTACGATTTGCCGCGTCAGCTGAAGTTCGCTCGGTGTGGGGGGGCTGGCCACCATGGCAGCACCTTGCAGGTACGGCAGGACCAGGTCGAATTTCTGTTCCACGGTCAATAGCTGGCTGTAGTGATCCTGAAAGGCACTCAGCTTTTGCGGATCAAAGCTGGCGGGGGAGTTGTTCACCCGATCGAGCGAAAAGCGGGTGATCATTTCCTGGCGGCTGAAGTACTCGGTACGATCGTCCCAGGACCAACCCAGCAGCAGTAAATAATTGATCAGGGCGTCGGTCCCATAGCCAATCTGGCGATAAAAATCGACGACTACCGGATTGAAGGTCTCGGGACTCGTCGCCCAGTGCATGCGTTCCGCGATGCGCTCGCCCCGTCGCATGAGATCGGCAAAGTCTTTTTGCTTGAGATATTGGCTCAGCTTGCGTTTGCTCAGTTTGTTTTTGCTGCCCGGTTCGGCCACGTAGGGAACGTGTGCATAGCAAGGGAGCGGATAGCCCAGGCGCTGCGCAATAAAGATTTGGCGGGGCGTATTGGAGAGATGCTCCTCGGCTCGAATGACGTGCGAGATCTGCATGTCGTAGTCATCCACAACGCTGGCCAGATGGTACAGGCAGGTGCCATCGGCTCGTTGGATAACCGTATCGGGTTCGCCGGCCCAAGCGAATTGTACTTCGCCCCGAATCTGGTCGGTGATCACTAGGTTGCCCTCGCGAGGCATCTTCAATCGCACGACGGCCGCGCGTCCTTCGGCGGCGAAGCGAGATTCATCCTCGGGGGAGGTAGCCATCCAGCGACGGCTGTAGCGAAAGGACTCTTTCCGTTGCTGGGCCTCCTGGCGTTCGAACTCCAACTCCTCTGGCCTCGCGTAGTCCTTGTAGGCGGCCCCGCAGGTCAATAGAGCATTCACAGCGGCCTGATAGCGAGGCAGTTTATCGGATTGAAAGTAGGGGCCATGGGGCCCTCCCACATCCGGCCCCTCGTCCCAATCGAGGCCCAGCCAGCGAAAGCCGTCGAGGATCGGCCTCAGGGTCTGCTCCACGTGCCGCTGTTGGTCGGTGTCGTCAATTCGCAGGATGAATTGGCCACCGTGGTGGCGTGCGAAGAGCCAGTTGAACAGGGCGGTGCGTACTCCGCCAATGTGCAAATAGCCGGTGGGACTGGGCGCGAAACGCGTGCGCACGGGGGGAGTCAAGGCAGGCGTGGAGGTCACAGGTGGGCTACCTCTTGTTCAACGACCGATTGTAGAGCGGCTGGCCGAAAGACTCGCCCGTGCTCCAAGTGGTCATCGTATCGCATGGCACCGAAGGCGGCCAGCTTGGCTTGTACTAGCCAGCCTTCCGCTGTTGTCGCGACTGCTTGCGCAGCCGGCGCCGTTCGGATCGCGAGACCTGGCGATCACCAAAGGAATCGTCATCCTCATCGTCGAGTTCGCCATCGTCGTCCGAGTCCCGCTCGGTGGCAGAGGCAGCGGCTCCGCGACTTGCAGATCCTGATGCACGAACGGACCGCGAGAGGGGCCGGGCCGAGTCCTCCTCGTCGTCCTCCTCGTCGTCCGCGTCATCGGCGGGATCTGTAAGCTGGCTGCGCGAGATTTTTGCGGCGACTCGCTTGGCGCGCCCTTTACGCTTGGCGGACCCCTCGGAATTTCCACGACGCCAGAAGGCCCAGCGACTCGCGGTTTTTTTGCGGCTGCTTCCGACGGGCACATCCACGACGCCGAGCGCTACCAGCAGGATATGTCGCGCAAATACCGCAATGCCCAGCAGCAAACTGAGGTGACCCAGCATCATCAGACCGCCGCCGGTCATCGCATTCCAAGCGGGAGAGTTGATGCGGATCATCTCGAGTGCGATCAGCATCGCCCCGCCATAGCTCAAGGCCGCACTCGCCAACGTGGCACACGCCAACCGGCTACGGCGCATGTCCACGAGCATCCTCAATCCGCCCAACATGGCAGGGATCCCAATGGTGAAGAGTCCGACGGACGATGCATCGCCCAGCCACGTGGCTCCGGTTTGTTGACGGAGCCAACCCTGGGGTGCCCGGTGTAAATGCGTGGCCGCGTCGAGACTGGCCAGGACTAACGCAACCGACGCCCAGATCCACAACCCGTACCCGCCGCGGTAATCATCCGTCTTGTGGCGGCGCATGTGGTAGACAATCCACGACATGACGGCTGCCAGCAACAGCACCAACGATGAAAACCAACGGGCCAAACTGCCAGCGCTGGTCAGATCGAGAGCCATCAAGTTCAAGGAGGGCACGCGTGCCTCCCAGCTTGGCCGGTAGTAGTGCAAGGCCACCAGCGCCGTAATGGCCAGCATGCCAACGCAAGCAATCACGGGTATCGCCCACCACCGACGCGGAATGAAGTCGGTAATGCGCGGTTGCCCCTCGCGCAGCGCCGACTCCGTATACGCGCGTCGAATCGCGGCGGCACTCCGCTGCCGAGTCTCGGTGACGGGGGTTTCCTCGCCGGCCCCTAGGTCGTCGCGCAAGACACGACGCCGCCGTTGCTCGCGTTGATTTTGTCGGCGCGGTTCCATCTTTGCCGATTGGTCTGCTTGTCTGCGCAACCGGGACCACCGTTCGAGCCCGTGATTCCACCGAGCTCATGATGCGTGGTACGCGGTCGCTAGCCTCGCCTGTTGTGTCCCTGCCGGTCGTCCTTGACGTGGCCCGGTACATCTCCTCCGCCTGTAATTCGGTCGATTCGCGGGCCGAACTATAGGCGATGCCAGATATTGACGGCTGCGGAGTCCGGCCAGCGTAATGCCCATTAGTTTCAAGGCGGCAGAACCGGCCTGGTCCCCCCGAGCCGGACGATCCATCCGACGGGAACGGAGGCCAACGAATATGCGAGCTTTGCCTGCTTGCGACGCGCGACGGGGCGGTCAGCCCCATCTCGTCTCCGGGACGGATGTAAGGGAAATTGCTTCAATTTTTGACTGGATGGGGGCCGCGACCTAGGTTTTCTCAGGGTCGCGGGGCTCGTACCCGTTACCCGGCGGTTCCCGAATTTGGGTTGGACCGTGCGGCCGCCCCCATAGACGGCCCTTTAGACCAACTGGCCCCACCCAATCCGCCTTGGTTTTGGCATGCAATCCATCGCCCGCATTGGGCATGACCTAGAAGTAAGATCCCCATGACGCAGGCGTCGCTGCCCGTAATCGATTCTCTGCCCCCTTTGGACGGACCTGCGGCGGCGGAGGTGAGCGCCAGGCCTGCGTCGACCGCTTTTCCAGCCTGCGAACTGGGCATTGCGACTCCGGATCCCTTGGCGGCCCTGTCTCCCTGGGTGCAGGCCCGCTTGGGCATGGCGAGCGGCCTGTTTCGCGCGCTGTGGGCCAAGCATCCACCGACGGCCGAGCACGGTCGGCGCGTGTCTCAATGCTGTTCGCGTTGGGCCACCAACCTCCAGCTGGCTCCGAGCATTCGCCACGAGATCGAAGTGGCCGCCTTGCTCCATGATGTTGGCAAGATTGCGATTCCCGATCGGATCCTGCGTAAACCGGAAGCGCTCAGCGAGGACGAAACGAAAGAGATGCTGCGGCACCGTTTCTCCGGATTGGCGATTCTCTCTGCCTGTTGTTTGTGTCAGGAGATTCTCGACATCGTGGAACATGCGGGCGCATGGTACGATGGCAGCCGCGCGGGTTATACGAAGCGTCAGGGGGATCTGCCGTTGGGGGCCCGGATGATCGCGATCACCGACGCCTTTGATGCGATGACCTCCAACCAGGTGTATCGCGGTGCCTGGCCCCGTGAACGGGCGATCGGCGAACTGTTTGCACATGCCGGCACGCAATTCGACCCAGATCTCGTGGAACACTTTGCCTACTTGCAGCAGACTCAGCCCTGGGACCGGTCGACGGAAGATGACGCCACATTGCTCTGTCTGCCTGTGTGCGATGCGGTGGACTCGTATTGGGGGCCGGTGCAGAGACCCGAAACCAGCGGCCTTTCCCAGTCCGCCTGGGCGATGGCCAATTTCCAGCAGCAAATTTTGGCGTCATCTCTCGATGCCATGATCTTTCTCGATTGCGATCTAAGCGTGTTGTATTGGAGCCCGGGCGCCGAACTGCTGACGGGCGTGAAGGCCGACAGCATGTTGCATCAGCACTGGTCCGCGGAGGTCATTGGATTGCGGGACGGCAAAGGCCGCCGATTAGCCGCAGGGGAGTGCCCGTTGTCGTCCACTCGCGCCAGCGGCACACCTTGTCGTGGCCGGTACTGGATTCGCGATCGCACTGGGGAACCAGCAACCGTCGAAGTGCACACGGTTCCGGTGACTAGCCCCGATGGCACCCCACTGGGAGTGGGACTGGTCCTGCACGATTTGAGGACGGAAACATCGCTCGAGGAACGAGTTCAAAGTCTCCACGCGCGGGCCACACGAGACCCACTGACCGACGTGGCCAACCGGACGGAGTTCGACCGCATTCACGCGGAAGTCGTGGCAACGCATCTCGCTCGATCCGCTCCCTGCTCCTTGATCATGTGCGATATCGACCGTTTTAAGCAAATCAACGATGTGCATGGTCATCAGGCTGGTGACGAGGCCCTGATCCAATTCGCCGCACTGTTGCGCCGCTCATGCCGCGATGGGGACCTTGTAGCCCGCTACGGTGGCGAGGAGTTTGCGCTGGTCTGTGTGGACTGCGATAATCCATCCGCCACCGCGCGGGCTGAACGGATTCGCACGGACTTGACGCGATTGGCCCTCCCCTCGTTGGGCGGGCGCAACATCGCCGCTAGTTTTGGCGTTACGGAACTACAGCGGGGAGATACGCCGGAATCCATGCTGAGGCGAGCAGACCGAGCACTGTTGACGGCCAAGGAAACCGGGCGCAACCGTGTGGTCCAACTCGGAGTTGGGCTTAGCCCGGCCGAGCCCCAAGTCACCGTGCGAAAGTGGTTCCCCTGGGGACGGCGACCAGCGTCGGTTGATCTGTTGTCGCGCCAACTGGTGTCGTTGGTGCCACGCAATTTATTGGCGGAAAAAGTCCGTGGATTTCTGGCGGATCACGGCGGCGAGATCGTCGCAGCGGACGAACTCACTGCCGTGATGAAGATCACATCGCAGCAAGTCTCCAGCATACGACGATCCAGTGACCGACCTGTGACCCTCTTGATTCACCTAACCTTCCAGGAGCAACGCGCACCGGATGATGGGATCGAGACCGAAGCCAAACGGTTCCGCAAGACATTGGTACATGTCGCCATCCGAGCCGAACGTGCGCGGGATCGTCGTGGAAACGCCGTGGAAAGCGCGACCCGTCTGTACGCCAGCCTGAAGTCCTATCTAATGGCCAGCGCTGAAGACGAAGTGTCCCAGGTCTAGTCTCTCGTCAACGCGAACTCAACGCGACCGCGGCTTCTGCCGACCCATTGGCCCCCAATTGTCGGGCAACCGGCCATGCAGTACGATCATGGGTGGCCGCTATCCATAACATTTCAGACCATTTCTCTTAAATATGAGGACACTCCCATGGCTTACACGCTCCCTGAATTACCCTACCCGATCGATGCCCTGGAACCCCACATTGATGCTCGCACGATGGAGATCCACCACACGAAGCATCACCAGGCCTACATCACCAAGGTCAATGATGCCGTTGCCGGTACCGACTTAGAGAAAAAATCGGTCGAGGATTTGATTTCGCATTTGGACGTCGTCCCTGAGAACATTCGTATGGTCGTTCGTAATCACGGAGGCGGACACGCCAATCATTCACTGTTTTGGACCATCCTGGGCCCCCGCGGCGGTGGTGTTCCTGGCGGTGAGTTGGCCAAAGCCATGGACCGTGATCTGGGGGGATTCGACAAGTTCCGCGAGGCGCTGACGGCTGCCGCGATTGGACGATTCGGCAGCGGCTGGGCGTGGCTCTCGGTTAATAACGGAAAACTCGCCGTCGAAAGCACGGCCAATCAAGACAGCCCCATCATGGAAGGCCGCACGCCGATTCTTGGTATCGATGTGTGGGAACACGCCTACTATCTGAAGTATCAAAACCGCCGTCCCGACTACGTCTCGGCATTCTTCGACGTCGTGAATTGGGATGAGGTCGCGCGTCGATTCGCAGCCGCCAAGTAGGCCTCTTCGTGGGACGCTCCTGCCCAACGGTCGTTTACCGCCCAGCCTTCGTTTACCGCCCAGCCGAAGGCGCCGGCGGCGATGGTGACGTGCATCGGCCCAAGCCGGCAACTTCGCAATCGACGTCGAGGCCGTCGCTAGCAGCTGGCAGCGCCGCACCGTCTCTGCCTTCAGACGCCCCTTGTGACTGCCGTTGACGGGCGCGAGTCCCACAACGTATGATCCCGCGCCGGTCTGGCCCTCGAGCGCGGTGGGGTCTTGCGAATTGTAGGGTTTGCCTCGCGTGGCATGGGTATGCCGACCGAAGAGAATCAACAGAAAGCACGGTTGAATCCGGTTGCGCGAGCACTGAGAGACTCGCCGATTTGCGTTTGAGGTCCACTGCGCTCGCGAGCCGTTCGCTGGCGGACCGTGCGGTGTGTTACAAGGACGGGTCAACGGACATCAGCATATGGTTGCACCGATTAACCAACGGCGTTTCAAATGGGTCCTTCTGTTTCTTGTGGTGCTGGGA
>SXHS01000199.1 GCA_005773145.1 Planctomycetaceae bacterium
GGAGAATTTCGTCCTCCCGCTCTCTCATGACGAAGTGGTGCATGGAAAGGGGGCTCTGCTCGCCCAAATGCCGGGAGATCTGTGGCAGAAATTCGCCAACCTGCGGTTGCTGTACGCCTACATGTGGACCCATCCGGGTAAGAAACTACTGTTCATGGGGGACGAGATCGGTCAGTGGAATGAATGGAATCATGACGAGAGCGTCCAATGGCACCTGCTTCAATGGGATTCCCACCGCGGTTTACAAAAAATGCTGGCCGACCTCAATCGTCTGTATCGCCAAGAGCCCGCTTTGTATGAATGTGATTTCGATTGGCAGGGATTTGAATGGATCGATTGCCAAAGCCGCGAGGACAGCGTATTGGCGTTCTTGCGTCGCGCCCGAGATCCCAAGGATCAGGTGGTCATCGGACTCAATTTTACCCCGGTGCCACGACTGTCCCACCGAATTGGTGTTCCCGAGGCTGGCTGGTATCGCGAGATCTTCAATAGCGATTCGCAGTACTATGGGGGGAGCAATATCGGTACTCACCCCGGGACCCCAGCCGAAAAGGTCCCCGCCCATGGCCGCGCCATGTCGATCCAAATCAAGCTGCCACCGCTGGGAGCCGTTATCTTTAAACGGGATCGGTAGGGGCTTAAGGCTGGGCTGGCGCCCTCGATTCTCAAACGCACTGGCTGGCGCCACGTGCTTGTATTGATGGGAATACAAGCACGACGCGCCAGCGAGTGCGTGGCTCGCCCCAGGCGGACGCCGCTATTAGGCCAGTCGCTGAAATCCCGTGTGCTTGACCGGTCCACCAATGCGGCTGGTGATGTCGTCCCGATCGATGGCCTGACGTAATTCCGCGAAGACGGGACCGCTGGCTGCCAGGTATTGATCCACATGCTGGTCCTCGTGGCTCAGCATGGGAAAGAAGTTCGCAGCCGCCAAAAATCCACGGTCCAACATGCGTACGGTCCAGAGTGTCTGCAATGCGGCCGCCTGAGGATGCTGGAATTGGAACGACAGCAACGCCGTGTGCCCCGCAACGATCAGCGGCACGCCATGCTGTCCGGCCAATTCCGTAAGCCCAGCGCGACAGCGCGCACCAATTCGATCGATATGCGCTGGGACATCGACCCGCATCATCTTGCCAATGGTGGCAACCCCCGCTGCTGGTCCCACTGCTTCGGTCCAAAGGGCACTCGAGATGAAGGTATCTTGAACCGCCTGCATGGTGTCGTCGGTGCCGATCACGGCGGAAATCGGATGTCCGTTGCCCGTGGACTTGGCAAATACTGCAATGTCCGGATGGACACCGAACTTCAAATGGGCGCCTCCCAGATGCAGCTTCCAGCCAATAGTGACTTCATCGAAGATCAGTCGGGCACCACATTGATCGGCAAGTTCTCGCACCGACTCCAAAAACCCTGCTGCTGGCAGAAAGTTCCGGGTCGGCTCCATCACTATGGCAGCCAGTTCGTTGCCGTATCGGCGTACGAGGTTGCTTAGTTCATCAATCTTGTTGTACGTAAACGGGAGAGCCGTGCCAGCCAGGCCGCGCGGTACACCAGCCGGCTTGAGCCCCGGCAGCAGATGCCAGTTGCCCAGTTGATCCTGAAAGTCCGCCTGCTCATTCTGTGGCAAATTGGCCGCCAAGTACCAGTCATGCCAACCATGGTAACCGCAGAAGGCGACGCGATCCCGGCCGGTGCTCGCCCGCGCGATGCGCACGGCCATGGCCATCGATTCGCCCCCAGTGCGTCCCAGTCGCACTTGTCGCGCCCATGGGTGAAGCTGCAGCATCAATTTCGCCAGCTCAACCTCCTCCGGGGGACTGAGCATGCACATGGTCCCCTTTTGGATGCGGGCAATGACGGCGGCCGTTACATCGGGATCGGCGTAACCCAGTACGGTCGCCCCAATGCCGGCTTGGGCCATGTCGAGATACTCATTGCCGTCTAGGTCCGTAACTCGACATCCGCGGGCCTCGGCAAAATAGGGTGGCCATTGGCCTGGGGCAAACAACTCTTGGCGCTTGCCAAACAGCTGCGTCGCGCCGGGAATGATGCTCCGCGCCTCTTCGTATAGTCGCAGCGTCTTTGATCGGTCCGGGCGCGGGCTATTTCCAATGTTCATTAAAAAATCCTGAATCCACAAGGGTTTCCTCAACGACGGGCAGGGGCTCGGGTGGTGGCTGACGGCCGACCTTCACCAGGGCCCAGTCTCCGCGGAGCGGGTACACCATGTAGCTGAGACGAAGGTCGGGCGCGTGATAGGTGTGCCCGCTGTTGAACACCACGTAGCGGCCAGCACCCTCTGGCAGAGGGTTGGCCATGATGAGCTGCAATCCGTGATCGGACGCATCAAGTGTGTGTCCCCGGCCATGAATCGTTTCGCGAGACCACTTGATCGGAATATCGGGCAACATCCGACCAATCCACAGATTGCTCCCCGGATCGCCAAAGAGAATGAGATGAGCGCTGCGCAGATCCTCAGGAGTCACGTCGACATCGTCCTTAATCGGCAAGTCTCCCCGGTAGTGCCAACGCCACTCGTAGGCAAATCGGTGCAGGTTGGCCTCGGCCCAATCATGGACTTGCGGGTGCCACGGCTGCCCCGTCCCACGCACACAGAGAAATCGCTGCGAAAAGGCGTCGTCCATGGGCCCCTGCAGTCCTGGCTGTTTGCGGGCAACAGGATCCGGCTGCTTGGAATCGCGATAGTGCCAGGACCCATCATCGTGCCGCTCGAAAACAAGTCTTTCAGATGGATCGGGCCGCGGAGAAGGGAGCACCACGGGCCTATTACCAACGGCGAGGCTGGCCGTGGAATTTCCGAGCGCGGGGGGATATAGGGCGAACCGCGAGACGTTGAGCGGGACCTCCATCGCGACCGAACCATCCATTTCGAGTTCTGCCTTCAGCTCCGCACGCTGGTAGTGTTGGTCCAACCCAAGAACCTCCAACCAGTGACATCGACTGTATTTCAGTGACCAAGTTACGAACCGTATTTTTCGCGGCGCGGGATCGACGCCTTCACCGATGCGATCAGCCAACATCTGCAATTGCCGTTGTTTTGCTTTTTCGGTGACGCTGTGTCCCGCCCCTGTATCGACGATCCCCGCGAAAGGAATTGCCTCGTTTTCAAAGGCCTTCTGGATCAGCAGGTGAGAACTGTAGTAGGGATCTTGATCCCCCATGGCCGCAACAACCGGAATCATACTGGCATTGGCCGTATAGTCGATGGCATCCATCAGGTGGAGCGTTTGTTTTTGCCAGCCGGTGACTGGGTTGAGTGGCAGGAAGTGCGGCCAGGGAGATCGAGCGAACTCGACGGTGTCCACTGGGCCTGCCGTTGGGCCAAGCGCGGCGAATCGATGGGGATGTGTCAGGCCCATGCGCCACGTGCCCACGCCACCTAGAGAAGCGCCACGCAGCACGATGCGCCGGCGATCCACCGCATAGTTTCGGCAGGCGGCCTCAATCGCCTCCCACACGTCCGTTTCCCCCTCAAAGCGATAGGCGTTCTCGCCCAGCCGCCCCATGGGGAACACCTCGAGGTAATTCTGATCCGGGACCGATTTGTCGCCGGAAGTTTCACCGTCGTAGCTCTGCAGAAACTGCAACTCCCCTAATCCCGATACCCGTGTGCTGCCGTGCAGGACGACATCCAGTCGCATCGGCCGTTGGGGATCATAACCGGCTGGGACCTTCATGCCGTAGGGCTGGACGGAACCATCCACCTGCGATATGAAAGCTCGCGCCACACGCCCGCGTTGTGTCCCCCAAGCGGCTTCCCCACTTCTTAGCGATGCCATTCGTTCGCGTGCGCGACGCAGACCATACTTGATCAGGTCCACGGTGGGCGCGTCCGATTCGGGGGCGAAATCAAGAGCCCATTGGACTCCCTTGACGAAAATTTGCGCATCGGCCCACCGGTCTGCCGCCACCTGAGGGGACCGGCTGAGCTCAGCCAATTCCTCCTGACACTCGCGCAACTCAACTTGTAACGCGGTACGCTCGGAAGTCACCGCTGGCGGCTTGTCTTCTTGCCCCCCGACAGCGCATGCTGTCAAGCTCCACGTCAATAGAAGGCCACGCAGTGCGACGCGGTAAAACGTTCCGACGCCGCTCGCAGCGAGTGTTGCGTGACTTCGAATGTGGTCCACAATGTTGTCCCGTTCAAAGCCGCATTGCCAAACGGTTGCGGTTTGTTTTGCCAAAATTTGCGACAAAGGACTAGATAGCCAGCAACAGTCGGCTGGGGGCCTGAAGGTACCCGATAACATCATTCAAGAACCGCGCAGCGGCCGCGCCATCGACCAACCGATGGTCGTAGGACAGGCTGAGCGGCATCATTAGTCGGATCGCTACCTGATCATCGCGCACTACAGGCATCTTACGCGCTCGGCCGACCAGTAGAATGGCCACTTCGGGGACATTTACGATCGGTGTGGAGTAGGTACCGCCGATAGCCCCCAGATTACTGATGGTGAAGGACCCACCTCGCAAGTCGTCCACGCTGAAACTTCCCGAGCGCACCTTTTCGGTAACCTGGGCCACTTCGCGAGCAATTTCAGCAATGGCCAGTCGATCGGTATCGCGCATAACGGGGACTACGAGCCCACGGTCTGTGTCGACGGCGATTCCCAAGTTCACGTAATTCTTATAGACAATACGATTGTTCTCCAGATCGATGGAGGCATTCAATAGGGGATGTTGATGCAGGGCCATTGAAACGGCTTTGACCACGAATGGCAGTGAGGTCAGCTTGATACCCGCTGCCGCGTAGTCCGATTGGCTCGACTTACGAACTTTTTCCAGCTCGGTGATATCCGCATCATCAAAGTTGGTGACGCGGGGTACGGTCGACCAGGACTCGAACATCTTGGCAGCGATGGTTTGGCGAATCTTGGTCAACGGCTCGTGATGCACAAGCCCCCACGAATCCTGGGACGGGGTGCCGGGGAGCGCTCGGGTAGCGCCAGCGCCGCGACCGGCTGGGGGCGCTGCAGGGGCGAGGCCGTTCGCTGCCTTGTGAGTGCTGCGGACCACCTCCAAGACGTCTTCCCGCGTGATCCGACCGCGGGGACCGCTACCGACGACGTGGGTCAGGTCCACTCCTACCTCGCGTGCTAACCGACGAATGGCGGGTCCCGCTGGTGCAGTGGCCACGTCGCCGGCAGGAACTGAGGCTGCGGCGTCCTGAGCCGTTGGTGCGACGGCGGATGTTGCCACCCGTCCGGTAGCGGCGTCGGATCGCGCGGCAGGTGCCGCCGGCGCTGAACGTGCGGCAGCAGTACTCGCGGGCGCTGCCGGCGCGGGTGACGTCGGCGCTGGCGTTACATGCGGCGCGGCAGCCGGACCGCCTTTTGTGTTGGGAGCGCTGGCCGGTGCGGCGCTGGTTGACGCCGGGCTGGATGCACGTGCCGATCCCGTCGCAGTGGGGGGCGCAGCGGCTGGTGGGGACGCGACCACGTTTGTGGTGCCGGTCGCGGGACTGATGGCGGCAACTGTCAACAACGAGCCACCGACCGGAACCGTTTGTCCCGTGGTGACGAGGATCTTTTCGACCTTGCCGGCGCACGGCGAGGGGACTTCGACGGTGGCCTTGTCGGTTTCGATTTCCACAATGGGCTGATCTTTGGTGATCGCATCTCCCTCGCGGACGAGCACTTTGAGGATATCGCCCGCCTTGATGCCATCACCCAAGTCCGGCAGTTTAACGTCAATACTCATAGGGATTGTTGCTTTCTTCCTGTCGAGCGCGCGGTGGCACCGGCGATCAGGCCATGAGGGGATCGATTTTCTCAGGGTCAATGCCGAGCTGTTGAATGGCATCGGCCACAGTCTTGGAGGTTAACTTACCCTGTCGACAAAGCTGGGACAGGGCGGCGAGTGTTACCATTTGTGCGTCCACTTCGAAATGCCGCCGCAGGGCGGAACGCGTATCGCTGCGTCCCATACCATCGGTGCCGAGGACATAATAGCCGCCGGGAAGCCAGGGGCTCAACTGTTCCGGGACCGCACGGACGTAGTCCGAGACGGCAATAAATGGCCCATGCTCGTCCTGCAGGACCTCCTCGAGATAGCTCTTTCGCGGGGGGGCGGTGGGGTGCAGCAGGTTCCAACGTTGACACGCGTGTGCCTCGCGTCGCAGTTGGGTGTAGCTGGTAACACTCCAGACGTTGCTGGAAACGCCGTATTCCTCGGCGAGAACTTTTTGGGCATCCAGGGCAGAACGCAGCAGCGCGCCACTTCCTAACAATTGCACCTTCGCCGCGTTACCACCCGCGTCGACCGTCGACAACTTATACATGCCCTTGATGATGCCCTCTTCCGCGCCATGCGGCATGGCGGGCATCACATAGTTCTCGTTGTAGAGCGTGATGTAGTAAATGGCCGTTTCATCCTGCTCGTACAGACGCTTCATGCCATCCAGGACAATCACGGCCGTTTCGTAGGCGTAGGCCGGATCGTAGGCCCGTACGGTCGGATAGGCGATGGCATTGAGGAGGCTATGCCCATCTTGATGTTGCAGTCCTTCGCCATTCAAAGTCGTCCGTCCGGCGGTGCCACCCAACATGAAACCCTTGGCACGCATATCGGCCGCGGCCCAGATCAGGTCGCCGATGCGTTGGAAGCCGA
>SXHS01000200.1 GCA_005773145.1 Planctomycetaceae bacterium
CGGACGACTCTGACTCAATCAGCGCACGTTTGATGGACGCGATCACCTGCCCGATGTCTTCATCCAACCAAGGCTGGCGCCTTGGGCTAGGATATGCCGCCCCTAACGGGGCTAAGGGAATAAAATCGAGCAGGATGTAGTCGTCCCTAAGCCCAGTGTCGCGACCGTAGGGAGCGCACCCCGGGTCGGCTCGATGGTTGAAATGCAGCTCTGACCGTAGGATACTAAGGCCCGTTCACGGCTTCGTTGCTGTTGAGCGGGATTTGGGCCGCCCGCCGCGCCATCCAACCCTTGTCCGATTGGGCCCCCACCAGGAGTTCCACTCATGAAGAATTGTTCGCCTTACCGTGTTGCCACATTCCATGCCGCCACGATCGCACTCGTGCTTGCGCTGCCTGCACGAGCGGCGGAAACCGTCGTGCCGGTTCGTATGGGCTGCGGACTGATGACTTTCGACACCGTGCCCGGCTGGGGACTCCGACCCGATGGCCATTCCGCCCTGGGGCCGACACACGGCGCGGTCGTGATTGACAAGGCGGGCAACATCCACACCAGTGCCGACAAGGGCATCGTCGTTTTTTCTCCCGACGGCAAGGTGATACAGGAATATCCGGGAGACAAGTACTCCTGCATCCACGACATGGAGATCCGCGAGGAGGGTGGCGCTGAGTTCATTTACGCCGCCCGAAACAACAACGCCGAGGGAATCAAGTTCAACGCCCATAGCGGCGAGATCGTCTTGAAGCTGGGCTTTCCCACGGAATCGGGGCTTAACCTCACGAAGTTCAATCCGACGGCGATCACCGTCGCTCCCAATGGCGACATCTTCCTGTCCGACGGCTATGCCAGCAATCACATTTTCAAGTTCGACAAGACGGGAAGATACCTGACGCACTTCGGGTCGCACGGGAATGACCTCAAGCAATTCAACACGGCGCACGGCATGACGCTCGACACGCGTTACGATCCTCCGCGTCTGTTGATCTGCGACCGCAACCACGAGCCCAAGGGGCGCCTGCTGCATTACGATCTCGAGGGCAACTTTATTGCCGAGGTGGTGACGGGCCTGGGCATGCCGACCTCCGCCGCCGTCCAGGGAGACTACGTCTCGGTGCCCGACCTGCACGGCCGCCTGGTAATTCTCGACAAGAACAACACGATCATTGCGGTGCTCGGCAACAACCCGGATCCTCAACTGGGCAGGAACTACCACATCCCCCAGGACCAGTGGAAAGAAGGAATCTTCAGCGGCACGCACGGCTCCTACTGGGACCAAGACGGCAACCTGTACGTGCAGGACTGGAACGTCTCAGGCCGGATCATGAAACTGGTGCGGGTCAAGTAAACGCCGCGATCGGCGAACCGCCCGCGGATGAGGTATGCCACGGGCGTAAGCCCGTGGCGGTTGATGCGCAACGAACCAGGAGGTTTTTCAACGACTAGCCGTTGGTTGAGCGCAGCGATACCAGGGGTCCATGTGCGCCAATCCATTTCGCATCCCGGAGGGATGGCGGTCATAAGGACCTGGTCCGCAATGACATCCCGGTTTTTCCATCGCGGCAAGCGCCCTGGGGCCTTAGCTGCTCGTAACGGTCGCTGTTTTCATGCAATTGCCCCCCCGGGGTGTTCAACCTATACTGGCGGTTCCCGCGGTTTCGGCCGCTTCTTTGCACTCGGAAACGGTTCCCCCACTCCATGCCCACGGATCGGAAATTTGTCTCGGTCGACGACGCGGAGGAGCCGTTTTTTGCCGGGGTCGATGTGGGGGGCACCAACATTAAAATTGGGGTCGTGGATAATTTGGGCCGGCCCATGAGTTGGCTGAGCATTTCGACCGACGATCAAAAAGGGGCACAGGACGGGGCCGAACGCATTGCTAAGGCAATCAAGCGAGCGCTCGCGGACGCCAGGCTGACTGCGAAAGATGTGCCTTACGTGGGCCTGGGCACGCCCGGCACGATGGATGTTCCCAACGGCAGAATCCTTCAGACGCACAACCTGCCGGGTTGGAGCGACTCGCCGATTCGCGATTTGGTGAGCGAGGCCGTCGGCAAGCCGGTGGCGTTCGTGAATGACGCAAACGCGGCGGCCTACGGCGAGTTCTGGGTCGGAAGTGGCCGGGCGTTTAATAGCATTGCCCTGTTGACGTTGGGCACGGGCGTGGGTGGTGGAGTGATTATCGGCGACCTCCTGATTGAGGGTGAGAACAGCATCGGCGGCGAGTTGGGCCACATGGTAATCGACTATCACGAGAATGCCCGCATGTGCGGGTGTGGCCATCGCGGACACCTGGAGGCCTATTGCAGCGCCACGGCGGTCGTCAAACGCACGCAAGAATCGCTCGAGGCGGGCAGGGCGAGCTCCCTGAGGAAACGCAGAGCCAAGCTAACCCCGCTTATCGTTGCCGAAGAAGCGGAAACGAACGACGAATTGGCCTTGGAGATCATCGACGATACCGCGCGTTACCTGGCGGTGGGAATTGTCAGCGTCATGCATGTCGTCGATCCCGGCGCGGTCGTGCTCGGTGGCGCAATGAACTTCGGCGGCCGTCAGACAGAACTGGGCCGGCGGTTTCTGGCGCGCGTGCAGCAAGAGGTCGCGCTGCGAGCGCTCGAACCCCTGGTGACGCGTACGGCGGTTGATTTCGCGTCGCTCGGTGGCGATGCGGGCTACATTGGCGCCGCCGGAATCGCAAGGTTGGCGTATCTGAGGAAGGCAAAATAGCAAGGCCCATGTCCAAAGTCTCTCCCTCTCACATTCGCAACTTTTCGATCATTGCCC
>SXHS01000201.1 GCA_005773145.1 Planctomycetaceae bacterium
CCACCACCGGTTCACGGCGACTCGAGCCGGAAGGGGATTCTGGGGCAATAGTAGCCAGCGTGCCAACCCAAGCCGGTTGCGCGGTAACTCGTCAGGCCAATTTCCTAATTGCGTCGGCACCCCAGATTCCACCGACTCGCCTGGTTTGTCGTACTCGCCTCGTATCAAGATGCGATTCGGCCGGGATTCGGGCATCTCCCGCATGATAATCGCTGTGGGGAATGTCTTCTCCAAATTGGCCATATCGTTACGTAACGCCGTCAGTCGTTCGGACGACGCAGTCTTGTCCGCCGATGCCGTATCGACCGCGCTCTGACCCAAACTGGACTCGATCGCCGCACATTCTCGCTCGAGCTGGGCCATGCGAGCGGACTGCGTCACCGTGGGGGCATACATGAGAGGTGTGTCTGGCCCCGGTTTCGTCGAGGCGCCTACCTTGTCGTCGCACTGATTGAAAAACGAAAACAACTGATAGTATTCACGCTGTGAGATGGGATCGTACTTGTGGTCGTGACAGCGGGCACACTGCATGGTGATCCCCAAGAACACACTGCTGGTGGTCTGCAGCCGATCGGAGACGTACTCCACACGGTACTCCTCCTCGATGATTCCCCCCTCCGTCGTGAACACGTGGTTGCGATTGAAACCACTGGCGAGTCGCTGATCGAGCGTGGGACTTGGGAGCAGATCGCCGGCCAATTGCTCGTGTAGAAACTGGTCGTACGGCATGGCACCATTAAACGCGTGCAGCACCCAATCACGCCAACGCCACATCACCCGTTCTTCGTCGTTGTTGTAACCATTGGTGTCGGCGTAACGTGCCACATCCAGCCACACCTGGGCCAATCGCTCGCCGAATCGTGGCGAGGCCAACAGGCGATCGACGACCTGTTCATAGGCATCCGGCCGGTCGTCGGCAATGAAATCGGCAACCTCGTCGGAGGAGGGGGGGAGTCCCGTCAGGTCTAGGGTGACGCGCCGCACGAGTGTGGAGCGCGCGGCCTCAGGCGAGGGAGTCCATTGGCGTCGCTCGAGCTCTGCCAAGACGAAGGTATCGATCGGATGCCGGGGCCACTGGAGATTTAGCACTCGGGGCAACGAAGCGCGTTGAGGTGCCTGATAGGCCCAGTGCCCCTCAACCGGCGCGCCGGCTTGGATCCATCGCTGCAAAGTCTGTTTCTGTGCAGCGGTCAGCACGCGTTTACTGGATGGCGGCGGCATGCGCACTTCGGGATCGTCACTGAGGACGCGTCGCATCAGCGGGCTGTGCTCGGGATCACCCGGAATCACAGCTCCGCTATCACGCTGGCCGTCGAGTGTGTCCAGACGCAGTTCGGCCTGTCGGCCTTGTGCGTCCGGACCGTGACAGGCGAAGCAATGCTGAGCCAGAATCGGACGCACATCCCGGGCATAGGAAACCGGAGACGAAATTTCCGCGGCGCAAGTCGTTACAGGGAAGAGCACCGACCAACCGCCGGTCAAGGCAATCGCCGTAGCAAGCGTGCGTGCAAACTCCGCGTATCGAGGCAATTGGCGCAACATGCGTCTGACTCTCATCGCCGGCCTTCGTCAATGGCCTTCATCACTGGGCGGTCCGACGTCCCTCCTGCAGCCGGCCGAATGACGGTAATACCTTATTATAATGCACCCGATGGTGTGACGGATAGCTGCTAGCGGGCTAGCGACCTGGCGAGTCAAAATCTTGCGGCTCCCCCCCGTATTGTGCCGATGAAAGGGGGTGGCGAGGGTTGTCGTGGCCGCTTTTCCGCATTTCTTCGATCGAGAATAGGGTGTCTCCCATGGTCATTTCACACACGCAGCGGTTCATTTTCGTGCACATTGACAAGACCGCCGGATCGAGCATGACGCGAGTTTTGGCGCCGTACGCTCATGAGACCAACGCGGTCTGGTTGAACCAAGTTCTGGAGAAGCTGGGGATCCGTGTGAACTATTTTGGACCGACCACATGGCGGCGTTTTCGGGTCCATTCGTCGGCTGCCAATCTGAGACGCCATTTGCCGGCGCGTATTTTCAATGCCTACTTTAAGTTCGCGTTTGTTCGCAATCCGTGGGATCGCATGGTCTCGCGATATGAATTCTTGATGGCGCGTCCCAAGCACCGACACCACAAGTGGGTGTCACGCCTCGGGGGATTCACGAATTATCTCCACGCCGTATTGCCAGGACACTCCCTGCATCAACATCGCATGGTGATGGATGCGCGGGGCGATCTGTTGGTGGACTTTGTGGGTCGCTTCGAGAATCTCGCGGCCGACTTTCAATCCGTATGCGACCAGTTGGGGCTGCAGGCGACTCTGCCACACGTGGGGCGGACGGGACATCGCGATTACCGCTCTTATTACACAACCGCCACGCAACAATTTGTGGCCGATCACTTTCGCCAAGACTTGGGTTGGCTCGGCTACCAGTTTGATGGCTCACCCGTATCGTACGCAGCGTAACATCATTCGTCGTAACGGACAGTCGGGGGCGTGACCAACAGACGGCAAGTGTTCACGGCGTCTTGCGCCACGACCTGGCATCGCAAGCCGCTGGTGGAAAAGTCGAGATACCTATCGTCGATGCTGTGTTCAAAACGCCGTCCGCCGTCGGCATGCCGCCGCGCGGGAGCCACCAAAACGATGTGCTCTCCCTCCACGGCACCGTCCCCAGGTTCGAAAGTCGTCAATTGAAACGCCCCATTCTCGTCGATCGCGCCGCGGGCTTCGACGCCCAGGGAAACCGACTCGCAGACAACTTCCCCGCCGCGCAACGGTGATCCGTCGGCGAAGGCGACCTTGCCGTCCACGCGATACGTTGGCG
>SXHS01000028.1 GCA_005773145.1 Planctomycetaceae bacterium
GAGTGCGCGCGATGGTCGAGGGGCCCAATTTTTATTTTGGCCATGATCGGGCGGGCGACATCCACTTTTTGGGAGAACTGTGTCGACAGCACCACGTGCAATTGGAGGTCGTACCTCCTCTCGTAGAGGGAGGTAGTTTCATCTCCAGCAGTCGTATTCGGATGGCGCTGGCCCAGGGGGACGTGGCGTTTGCACGGCAGATGCTGACCCATCCCTATCGCATTCGAGGCATGGTCACGCATGGCGCGGCGCGGGGGGCCCGCATCGGATTCCCGACCGCCAATCTGGACGCCATCGACACGCTCCTTCCTCCGCCAGGCGTGTATGCCGGTCAGGTCGAATGGAATGGCCAACGCCACCTCGCTGCGATCAATATCGGCACAAGCCCGACGTTTGCTGATCCACAAGTCAAGGTCGAGGTCCATATACTGGACTTCCATGGATCGTTGTATGGACAACCGTTGGAAGTCGATTTCTACCAGCGATTGCGTGATATTGAGAAGTTTAGTTCCGCCGAGGCCCTGGTGCAGCAACTGCGACAAGATGTTGTCGACACTCGCCGGGTGTTCCCAGGATTCCCATGAGGAGATTCGATGATGGCCATTGATTGGGAAGCGTTTGGAGCAATCATCCACGCGCATCAACGCTTCGTGTTGACCAGCCACATTCGCCCCGACTGCGATGCTTTGGGTAGCGAGCTGGGCATGGCCCATGTCTTGGAAGCCTTGGGCAAGGACGTTCGGATTGTCAACGGCCAGGCCGCGCCCCCCAACATCGCCTTTATCGACCCCACGCGGCGCATTCGCGTGCTGGGTGCCGACCTACAGGCCGCCGACCTACAGGACCGCGAAGTCCTGATGGTATTGGACACGAGTGCCTGGGAGCAATTAGGCTCCATGGCGGAGGTGGTGCGTCGGACGTCCGCCAAGAAGATGGTATTGGATCATCATGTCAGCGAGGACGACCTAGGTGCGGAGAATTTCAAGGATCGGACCGCTGAAGCGACGGGCCGTTTGGTGGTGGAGGCGGCCGATCATTTGCAGGTATCCCTGACGAAGGATATGGCCACACCTCTGTTTGCAGCGTTGGCCACGGACACGGGTTGGTTTCGATTTGGCTCGGTCTCGGCAGAAACATACCGCATTGCGGGGCGGCTGGTGGAAGCGGGAGCGCAACCGCATGCGATCTATGCGGAACTGTATGAACAGGATACACTGGGTCGCGTCCTGTTGCGCGGCGTGGTCCTATCACGCCTGCAGCTGGAACTGAACGGCCGACTGGTGCACACCTATGTGCGCTGTGACGACTACACGGCCACTCAATCGTTGCCGACGGACACGGAAGATGCCATTAACTTGGCGTTCACCGTCGCGGGGACGGAGGTGGCAGTGATCCTGGTCGAGAAGCCTTCGGGGGGATTCAAGATCAGTTTACGTAGTCGTGGCGCGATGGACTGCAGTCAGGTTGCCTCCCATTTTGGTGGGGGCGGTCATCGCGCTGCGGCCGGCGCGTCGATTGACGCGCCGTTTGCCATCGCGCAGGAGCAAGTCCTGCAACGGGTTCGGACCGCCATGGTTTAGAACCGATCCCCACTCCCTGCACCAACACGGAGATCACTTATGGAGAAAACCAAGCCTGGCCATGGCAAGAGTCATCGACATGCACAGGCCGCCGAGGAACCCAAGGGGGAAGACGCGCGACGCGGCTTTCTGCTGCGCATGGCCACGCTAGTGGCGAGTATTGCGTGCATGGTGGTGCCGGCCGTTTCGGGCCTGGCGGTTTGGTTGGATCCCTTGCGGCGTCACAAACGCAAGGCGAGCGGATCCCCCTCGAACGGCACGCCGCCGGGCTATTTGGCCGTAGCGAGTCTGGACGCGATTCCCGCCGACGGTGTTCCGCGTGCGTTTCCCGTGATCGCGGACCGGCACGACGCTTGGACGTTTGAGCCGCGTCAACGGGTCGGGGCGGTATTTCTACGTCGCAAGGCGGGGGCCGACACGGTGTCATGCTTCACAACACGTTGTCCGCATGCGGGCTGCTTCGTGGGGTACGATGCCGACACACAACGCTACCGCTGTCCCTGTCACGCCAGTTCCTTTGATGTGGATGGCAAGGTCATTGCTCCCAGTCCCAGCCAGCGCGATATGGATGCTCTGGATGCGCAGGTCGACGCGGCCACCAGACAAGTCCTGGTGCGCTACGTCAATTATTACACCGGACGCGCGGATCGCAAGGAAAAAACATGAATCGATGGACGGAGTGGCTCGAGCATCGCACGGGCGTGATGAGTTTTCTGCATACCGCGTTGTATGAAGCGATTCCTGGTGGTGCCCGCTGGCGCTACGTTTGGGGTAGCACACTGGTATTCGCCTTTGTCGTGCAGATGATTACCGGGACGTTTTTGTGGATGGCGTACAGCCCCAGCAATCAGACCGCCTGGGAGAGCGTGTACTACATCCAGCATGAAATGTCCGGGGGCTGGTTATTGCGTGGCATTCATCACTTCATGGCCCAGGCCATGGTGGTGCTGCTCATGCTGCACCTGATTCAGGTTGTCGTGGCAGGAGCGTACAAGGCGCCGCGTGAATTCAATTTCTGGATCGGCCTGCTATTAATGTTGATTGTGTTGGGCCTGTCGCTCACCGGTTACCTGTTGCCCTGGGACCAAAAGGGATACTGGGCAACCAATGTAGCCACGGAGTTGATGACGTCACTCCCGGTGTTTGGACCGGCGCTGCAAAAATTGGTGGTCGGTGGCGACAGCTATGGCCATCACACGCTCACACGGTTTTTCGCACTGCACGCCGGCATCTTGCCGGCGAAGCTGATCCTGCTGGTGGTCGTACACATGGCCCTCTTTCGTCGTCACGGGATCACGACCCCCGTTTCGCAGCGCCCCGCGCAGATGTTTTGGCCCCATCAAGTGCTCAAAGATGCCATCGCCTGCGTAGGCGTGATGGCCATCGTTGTGTTCCTGACCGTGCGTGCGGATTGGTCCGGCGTGCTAAGTGGCAGCCCTGATACCTTGCGGGTGGGGGCGGAACTGGGTGCCCCAGCAGACGGCTCGGAACAATACGCCGCGGCGCGTCCCGAGTGGTATTTTCTGTTTTTGTTTCAGTTGTTGAAATTCGAACAGTTGCCCGAATTGTTTTGGGTGATGGTATTTCCGGGAATCTTACTCGGCCTGTTGGTGGCCATGCCGATCCTGGGACGCTGGCGTGCCGGGCATGTGTTCAACGTATGCGTGGTGATTTCCATGGGAGTTGGTGCCCTGTTGCTGACCCAGCAAGCGTTGCGAGATGACCAAATGGCCCAAGGGGCTGACGAGGAAATCAAAAAGATTCCCCACGAGCCGGCGAAGCAAACGCATCGCGATCGCCAGTTACTGGCATCACAAGAGTTTGTGGCCGCCAGCCAACAAGCCCATCGTGAGGCGCACCGCGTTGTCGAGTTGATCCGAGAACGCGGTGGGATCCCCACCGCTGGCGCGTTGTCACTCCTCCGACAGGATCCTCAGACCCAAGGGCCCAAGATTTTCCGTCAACAGTGCGCCAGTTGCCACAGTTGGTTGGATGACCAACAGCAGGGCATCGCCGCCGAAGGGGCCAAGCCCTCCGCCCCCAACTTATACGGATTTGGGTCACGTGCCTGGCTACGTGGTCTGCTTGATCCGCAGCAGATCACGTCCGACCGATACTTTGGGAATACCGCCCATCTCAACGGAGCGATGGCCAGTTTCGTCACGGATTCGCTTTCGTTGGATGTGCTGAACGAATCCGAGCGTGCTGATCTGGAAAAAGTCATTGCCACGGTGTCCGCTGAGTCACAATTAGACTACCAGGCCGAACTGGATGCGCGTTCGCGCGACGCCGGCGACCTGAAGGCCGGCCATGCGGCGATCCGTGGAACTTTTAAATGCGCGGAATGCCACAAGTTCCACGATCTGGGTGAATTACCCCTCCAAGCCCCCGATCTGACCGGTTGGGGATCCGCCGAATGGCTCAGGGGTATGATTTCGAATCCGGAACACGAACGTTTCTACAACGGGCATAACGATCGGATGCCGGCCTTTGCGCCGGATGACAAGGCGGTTGAACTACATCCCCTGCAACCCGACCAACTGGAAATATTGGTGCAATGGTTGCGATCCACGCCCGCGCCCTAGTAAGAAACCAGTCGTAATGGCGCCAGCGATGCGCCCGGCTATTCGTTATCGACAGAGCACCACGGTTTCGTTGGAGTCGCTCGAACCGTAGGGTCGATGATGGCGATGATGGCAAGCCTCGAATGGCATTGCTCCGAGCGGATTCGGCATAGCATCATCTGCCGGCGCTAGTGGGGATGTGGAATCGACCATGTGGTGTACCAGTTGCGGACAAGATACTCCGGGCATTTCGGCATCCGCCACAGCAGGGTCCTTGGTGTGCGCGCGGTGCGGCATGCCTTGTGGCGAGGTCGCACGATCGCTGC
>SXHS01000202.1 GCA_005773145.1 Planctomycetaceae bacterium
AGAGCGCAGCAACGCCACCGTCTTGGCGAAGCGCCGTCAGTTGGAGGACTTCATTGCGAAGAATAAGGCGCGCGCCAGCACGGCCACTCGCGCTCGCTCCAAGAGTAAGCAATTGGAAAAACTCGAGTTGATCGACATCGAGGGAGATGAACCCACGGCCGCGATTCGGCCACCGCAGGTCGAGCCGCGCAAAGGTCCAGCCGTGCGGTGCCTGGGATTGAGTATCGGTTATCCCGAGCGGACGATCGCCAGTGGGATCGATCTGGAAGTCGATCACGGTTGGCGCGCGGCCGTAGTCGGTGATAACGGCCAAGGGAAGACGACCTTCTTGCGCACACTGGTCGACTCGCTCGCCCCGTTGGCCGGTGATATCCGCTGGGGATATGGCTGTCAAATCGGCACCTACGCCCAACATGTCTACTTGGGACTCCCCGAATCGCAAACCGTACTCGAGTTTCTGGAGTATCAGGCCGCGCCCGGAACCCCCAACCAAGCCATCCTAGACATGGCGGCCACCCTGCTCTTCCGCGGCGAGGGAGTGCAGAAGAAAATCAAGGTTCTGTCCGGAGGCGAACGGGCACGACTCTGTCTGGCAGGACTGCTGTTGAGCCCTTACAACGTTCTGATCTTGGATGAGCCCGGCAACCATCTGGATGTCGACACCGTCGAGGCCCTGGCCGACGCCCTGACTCGGTATCAGGGAACCGTAATTTTCACCAGCCACGATCGGTACTTTCTCGAGCGGGTGGCCACGTGCATCGTTGAAGTTCGTGATGGTCAGGTGACCAACTATCGCGGCGACTATGCTGCCTATGTGTATATGGTGAACAAGGAGATTGAAGCGGGGGAGCGCGAGAGAGAACAGGCCAACCGTAAGCCGGCTGAGATGCAGGAGGGACGTAAGGCGACCAAGCGGGACGGATCGGCCCATCGCGCCCAACGTCGTACAGACCGGGAAATCCGCAAAGAGATCCAGAATGTGGAACGCCAAATCGCGAAGCTCGACGACCAGCGTCGAACGCTAAATGCGCAATTGCAAGTCGCGACCGATCCGACGGAAGCGATGCGGTTGCACGAAGAAGTTACCGCGCTCACCGCCCAATCAACCGTCGCCGAAGAACGCTGGTTCCAGTTGCAGGAAGAAATGAATGCGGCCGAATGATTCGGCCGCTGCACGCAACAAGAAGCAATAGCGCTCCGCGGCGTACCGCCATGGTTAGTCGAGTTCGAGATCAGCGGGTGGCCGGTGCCCCGACGCATGCCTCGCACTTCGCTTGGCGGCTCCCTCGCGACGATGCCACCAGAGCAACACGCCACACACCATGACAAAGGCGCCACCGATGCCCCAACCCAACGGCGGATAGGCGGGCGTCTGTGGCGCAACGGGATCCGCGCGATGGGCAATCAATAAGGGGCTCGGCTGCCGCCGTGCGCTAGGCCCACTCCTTGCATTCCCCCCTGCCCCGCTCGACTCATCCGCTCGAGACATGAATTCCGACGCGTAGGTCCACACTTTGAAGAAGCAGCCTACGACACGTACTTCTTGCGTGACTTTGTCACCGATGGGGAGATGTGCAGGCCACTTACGCACACAACAGGTCACGGGAAACGTGCTGAACAACTGGCCCGTTCCCGGCTCTGCCGAGGAGGAACCTTGTGGTTGCTGGAGCAATCGCACCGGCGGATCAAGCGGCACAAACATATCCACCTCGAAATAGTGGTCGACGCCGAATCTCTGCCGCAGCTCAGCGCTTTCGACCTCCACTCGCACCACGCGCCTCGCCGTTCCCCGAACTTCATAGGGCGTCCCTTGATGTCTGATGGGATCTTGCAAGACGGCTGGAATATCGAGGCGCGCGGTCGGTCCTGTCGAGGTGAGAAACTCGGCGGCCCCAGCCGCGGACAACAATTGGTAAAAGCACTCACGATCTTCTGCCACGAGGGGCTTTTGTTGACGTACCTGATCCCACAAGCTCATGTCGATGCCCAATTGTGCCAATTCCACCCAGGAAGGGGGAACCTTGGCCGCAAAGTTGCCTTGTCGGGGATACCAGGACACGTGGCCAGCGGCCACCAAAGGCTGAGAATCGCTATCGGGCTCCGTTAACGTCTTGAGAAAAATGCCGACCACTCGACATGGCTCGTTGAAAGGGATTTCGCTCGCCTCCATCCGTTTCCAAGCGCGCGACACGCTGCGACAATAGACAATGGCCGGCGGACCCTGGTCCACCGGTCGAACCACCAGCCGATGGATTTCCGTAAACGGAAAGGACCCTTGGGCCTCGGCGACCAAGGGAATGGTCTTCGAGGAGATCACCTGGCCGGAGAAGGCGCACCACTGACCGCGCATTTCGGTCGGGTGCTCGTGCCAGGTCGTCGGCGCTGGCGCGGCGCGTGAAATCTGGTCAAGCACCTCGGGGGACCGTTGGCCGAGGCGCCATAGCACGCGGCATAGAGGCAACCATTCCTGGTCCTGTATCGGAGCGTGGTCCTGCCAGACCTGCCAGTCATCGGAAGGGACAGGTAGCGGTGGGAAGGTCGCCGTGTATGATAGCAGGAAAAAAGCGATTAAGGCTCGCATTGTTTCATCCTAACCGATTAGAGGTCTGGGTGTGCGAGAAGTACGCGGTGTCGTTGCCCATGCCCTCACGTGATTCCGATGTGATCGAGAGGGCCCACCTTTTGTCGGGTTCAAGGCTGGAGTACACTACTGGAGCAAACAAGTCTGGGTGCCGGTTTAGTGACATCGCTTCTATTATATAGTTATGACAGTGTCATGCGGCAGTAGGGTCTATCGCCATGGCACTTGTTGAACATCCCGGTGGCAACTACTGGTTCCTGCCGGGGATTGCTCCCTATTCCTGTGGCGTGGTGGCAAGCGAGGGGCACGAGATTGTCAGCGTGACGCTCCACGAGCCTGTGCCGTATCGTGCGGGATTTCAGCGGATCCGCGAACATCTCGCGCGCGAGGGGCGTCCACTTACCGCGCTGTGCAGTATTTCGCTCCGCTCGCCCCGTCCGTTTAGTTTCGAAGGATTCGCCGCCTTCAACGCGGAGTATGCCGAGATTTTGGCCAGCTGGCAAGTCTTTGTGGATGGCCTCAATCCCATCGCACGGACGAACATCGTTCCCGTCCTGGCCGCGCCGGCGGAACCGTCTCTGTACGGTTTTGGATACACGCGGCCGGCGCCTCGCATTCGGCGACGCACGTTCATTGTGGCCGGAGCCGGTGAGTTGCCTGAGGGCGCATTATCGCACGATGCGATTGTGGCACTCGGCGATACGTCGGAATTGGGCCTGGCAACCAAGGCAAAGTTTGTCGTGGATCTCATGTCGCGTCGCCTGGCAGGGCTAGGGTGCACGTGGCCCGAGGTGCGGACGGCCAATGTCTATACGGTCCACAACGTGGCTAGAGTCGTTCCTGAGATCGTCCTTCCCGCGTTGGGGCCTGCCGCCGTACATGGCGTTCGCTGGCACTTCAGCCGTCCACCGGTAGAGGCGATTGAGTTTGAAATGGATCTCATCGGCAGCTCGTGATGTGGTCGTGCCGGGATGTGGTGCACTGCTGAGACGCCATGGTCACCCAAGTTTCAAGTCGGCGGCTGACAAACGGATCCCAATCGGCGACAATCGACCTCATGAGTGAATCGTGCTTAACAAACTTGCCAGTTGCCAGCGTGCTCGCCGATGCCGTCGCGGCGTCTCGCGGCGGAACCGTAGTCGTGACCGCGCCTCCTGGGTCGGGCAAGACGATGTTAGTCCCGGCCGCGGTGCTGGATGACCTGCCGCCCGACAAGCAATTGGTGTTACTGCAACCTCGGCGGCTAGCAGCACGGGCGGTAGCCCGCCGCATCGCGCAGCTGCGCGGCGTGCATCTCGGTGAGGAAGTCGGCTACCAGGTCCGTTTCGATGCGTGCATGAGCCGCGACACGCGACTCAAGGTCGTCACTACGGGTATTCTGCTGCGGCGATTGTTGGACGATATTGAGCTCGCCGGTGTCGGCGCGGTGGTGCTCGATGAATTTCACGAGCGGACCATCGAGATGGATCTCGTGTTAGGCTTGCTCGTACGCATTCGCCAGACATTGCGTCCCGACTTGCGCATCGTGGTGATGAGCGCCACGCTTGCCGCAGAGCCCGTATCGCGGTTTCTCGGCACGACCTCTGGTGGTGTTGCCCCCATTGTGCATGCCGAGGGGCGGCGGTTCCCGGTGCAGGTGCGTTACGAGCGCCGCGGAGAACAGCGTACGCTGTTGGACTTGGTGGTCGCGCGGGTGTCGGAAGCGATCCAAGAGACCCCGGGCCATGTGCTGGTGTTTCTACCTGGCGTGGGGGAGATCCTGCGCGCCCAAGAATCCCTAGCCGGTTTCGCCGAGCGACAAGGGCTCGCCGTCCTGCCCCTGTTCGGCGATCTGGCCCCCGAGCAACAGGACCGAGTGTTGGCCGACATCGGTCAGCGTAAAATCGTCTTGGCCACCAATGTTGCCGAGACATCGCTCACGATCGATGGGGTCACGGCCGTCATCGACTCCGGCCAGGCACGGCAGATGCACGTGGCTCCCGCTACCGGGCTCCCCCGTCTGGAGCTGGTCGCAATCTCGCACGCCTCAGCGGATCAACGGGCCGGCCGGGCGGGGCGCACGGCACCGGGCATCTGTTGGCGATTATGGGACCAGGGAGCGCACCGCAGCCGACTCACCGCCGACACGCCGGAGATTCTACGCAGCGATCTGGCGGAGCCACTGCTCGCGCTCATTGCGTTGGGCGAGCAAGAAGCATTTCCCTGGCTTGACCCGCCGCCACCGGATGCCCTGGAAAATGCTTACGGCCTGTTGCGGCTGCTGGGTGCCATCGACGACGCGCACCGCGTTACGTCGCTGGGGAATGAGTTGGCGCGATTGCCTGCCCATCCGCGTTTGGGCCGATTGTTGATGGCGGGCGCGCGGCATGGTGTGCTGCGCGAGACATCGATTGCCGCCGCGCTGCTTTCCGAGCGTGATCCCTTTCGGTCGGCACAGCACGCACGCCGCGGTCCGCGCGACTATGGCACGACCAGAACTCGGTCCGACGTGGTGGATCGGGTAGCCGCCTTGCAGGCCTTTCATGCGGGAGTGCCCAGGACCGATGTTGATCTCGAGTTGCACCCCGGCGGCGCGCGCCATGTCCTACGCGCCGCCGAGCAATTGTATCGCTTGGCCGATTTCCCTCGTTCGGCGCGTGCCGAACAGCCGGATCTGGCCTTGATGGCCGCACTCTTGGAAGCGTATCCCGACCGTCTAGCGAAACTGCGGGGGGGAACCCAGGACCGTGCGCTGATGGTGGGCGGTCGTGGCGTGCGGTTGGATGCAAGCTCCCGAGTTCGGGGCGAGCCTCTATTTCTGGCAATTGAACTGAATGATGCCGGGGGCGAAGCACGGGCACGATTGGCGTCCGCCGTCGAACGCCCCTGGCTGCCACCGGAATTGCTGCGCAGCGGCGAGGAGCTGTTTTTCAATCCGACCCGCAGCCAAGTGGAGGCTCGAGCACGAACGTATTGGGCCGATTTGTTGCTCGAGGAAACTCCGGTCAGCATCAGCGACCCGCAGGCGGCGGCCGGGATTCTGGCCCAGCACGCTCGGCAACAAATCGACCGGGTGCTCCCCGCTCCGGATTCTGTAGCCGGTAAATTTCTGGCGCGCGTGCGTTGGCTGAGGCAGGCTCGACCCGACCTGGACCTGCCTTTACTGGACTCATCGGCCCTCGATCTTCTCTTGCCGGACGTATGTCAGGGATTGCGGTCACTCGATGAATTGCGGGGCGCTGACTGGCTCGGCTGGCTGAAAGCGCGGGTCGGATTCGATCGGTTGGTGGACATCGATCGACTGGCGCCAGCGGACATTGAGCTCCCCAGCGGCAATCGCCATGCGATCGAATACCACGATGGGCAGACGCCGGTACTGGCCGTGCGCATTCAAGAGCTTTTCGGCATGAAGGCAACGCCCACCGTCGGGGGTGGGCGGGTGCCGGTGCTTCTGCATCTGTTGGGCCCCAATTACCGACCACAACAGGTGACTGCCGACCTGGCGAGTTTCTGGAAAAACGGCTACCCGGAGGTCAAGAAGGAACTCCGCCGCCGCTATCCCAAGCACGCCTGGCCCGACGATCCGTTGACCGCACCAGCCACGCGTTCCGGGTTAAAACGCGACTTGCCGTGATCACGTCGCGAGGTGGCCCCATCACTCTCCGTCCCTGGCCGTTAGGCGTTCTCGTTTTTTCGCTTCTTGTAGTCCACCACGTCCCAGGCCAGTCCGGTCCATTGCATCAGGCGAATCACGGCAAAGGTCGGGTCAAGTTCCCACCAGCGGTGCCCTTGTTTGGCCATGCGCGGATAGGCGTGATGATTGTTG
>SXHS01000203.1 GCA_005773145.1 Planctomycetaceae bacterium
GACCATGTGGTACCACTTGGGCACGTCATAGAGCTTGATTGTGATGACGAAGTTGACGAGCCCCGTCACCAGCAGCGTGCCAATCGCGGCGGCGACGATTCGAGACCAGCGCGGCCGCATTTGGCCGTGCAGCGACTTAAAACTGTCGATTGAGATGGCCCCCATCGACGGCACGACGACCAGGCGAATGAAAACCATGCCCCCCACGGCCACCATGCCGGCCAGAATATGGAGCACGCGGAGCGCCAGGCCGACGATTTCAAAAGATGTCATGGCTTCAATTATCGGGTACCGCGTGAAAACTCCACTGCCGGATGTTAAATTGGCGATCGGGGATTGTCCAGACGTTGAGCCTGACTTTTCCCTATTACTCGGCACCTCCAGGGAGACGCGATGCTAGGTTCTCCACGCATTGGACTGCAACCGCTGGCCGGCCTTTGCCGGCGGCTTTCGACCGGTTTAGGCGCGGGCGTTGACGTGCGCAAGGTGTGGACGCGCGAGGCGGAGCGGGCCACCGGCGGCATCAAGAAACGATTTCAATACATCGCCCAGGAAGCCGACCGAGGCACGCCGATCGCGGACGCCGTGGACGCTTGCGGTGATTACTTTCCCGAGCTTTTCCGGTCGATGATGCACGTCGGCGAGAAGGCGGGGCACCAATCGGAGGTGCTCCGCGAACTGGCCGAGCGCTACGAGCATCAGATCCTGCTGCGGCGGTCGGTCCACAGTGCCATCTGGTGGCCGATGATTCAGCTGGGTTTGGCGGTCGGCGTGATCGGCCTCTTGATTTGGATCATGGGAATGCTGCCCAAGCAAGCCAACGGCCAACCAATTGACATCCTTGGCTTCGGCCTGATAGGGACCGATGGTCTGATCAAGTATTTGCTGATCATTGGCGGAATCGCGCTGGGCATCGCCTGGATCACGCGCGCCATCATGCGGGGAGCACTGTGGATTCGGCCCGTGCAACGATTGATCTTGCGAGTTCCCAAGCTGGGCCGCGCGTTTGAGACGTTGGCGCTTGCGAGGATGGCGTGGACGATGCACATCACGTTTGGCGCAGGCATGGACTTAAAGGAAGCGATTTCCCTGAGCTTGCACAGTTCGAGGAACGCCGAGTATGCCGACACAATCGACGCGGTCTGGGCATCCATTCGCCGCGGCAGCAACCTGCACGATGCGCTCAACTCCTCCGCCAGGTATCCTCGCGAATTTCTCGATGCCATCGAAGTCGGCGAGCAGAGTGGGCGCCTGTCGGAATCGCTCGGCAAGCTGGCCGCGCAGTACGAAGAGGAAGCCCGAGCCGCGATGGCCATCCTTACGCGGATGCTGGGTTTTCTTGTCTGGCTATTGGTGGCGGGCTTGATCATTATGATGATCTTCCGCCTGGCGGGATTTTACCTGGGGGTGATCAACGATGCCTTGAACATGTGATCCTGGGCTCTTTCGCACTTCCCGTCCTATCGATGATTGCCAGCCGCGAGAAGCTTACATCCGTGGCAAGTCGGCGTCGGATGCTTCGCCTGCCAGCGATTCTTGCGGCTGGAGATCCGCCGTCAGGCGGCGCATGACCTCGTCGCGGTTGAATTCCGTGTCGCCCAGATAGAGATACATCACGGCCATTGAGTCGACGTTTTTCTTGGTCGTGTTGTTGTACACGCAACGCAATTCGTATTCGTGGCTATTGTACATCGGCACGCCGTCCGGGCTGGCAAAACTCTCGATCGACTCCAGACCCAACTTGCCTTGGAAGTTTACGGCGTGGCTCTTGAAAATGGTCGTGTTCTCGGTGACATCGTGCAGCTCCAGCGACTCGGCGAGGGGATGCAAATGCACGGCAATGGCGTAGACCTTGGTGTCGTACGGCACATTCATGATGGACGTGCACCGCGTGCGGTACTCTTGACGCCCCGGCGGCACCACCCAGTGCCCCGTGAAGCGGCGGCCGTAGCGGTCTTCTCGCTCGTCCCAACCCATCGCTTGCTGACCGGGAATGCACATGCCCGATACCTGGGCGCCCGTGCCGTGGTCCATGATGTCGTAGGCCAGCGGATGGTCCTCCAGAGTCACCTGGCTGGAAGCGCCCGACTCGTAGAGCGGGATCATTGTGCCATGCACGTCGCAGTCGCGGACGAAGTGAATGGTCACCTGATGGCGGACGTCAAGATTGGCGTCCTTGAGATTGAGATTGAGAGCTTGCGTGACCAGGTCGAGCGGCAGATCGGAACGGACAGGGATGCCAGTCCCCTTGGGAAAATTGACGCTCAACTGCCCCTGCGAGAGCGTGAACAGACGACCGTCAAGCGTTTTTGACAGGCCGAGCTGCTCGCAATGTTTGACGCTGTCGAGATCGAAATTGGCGTGGCACATGAACTCATCGGGCATCCGTTGCTGCCCGCTGGCGTCGAGCATTCGTACTTCGGCGCCGGTGATCCACACCAATTCAGGTTTGGGTTGCTCGAGCAGTTTGATCTTGATGGCGCTCCAGGGGCCAGTCATCGACGGATAAATCCTGTCGATGTGATGGACCTTCGAGATGACCTCGACGCGGTCGTTGGCGCGCGTGACATGGGTGTCGGAACCGAGAGGCACCGGCTGTTGCGAGTTCTGCGCGCAGCCAGCCACCATGAGTACAACCAACCAGGGAATCAGGCGAAGGACGTGGGGCATCGCTAAAAGCGCAGGTGTAACCGTTCACGGGCCGGGGACCGGCTCATTTCCCGGCGAATTTACGAGAGGTGCATCGTTCTGTCGGGAGGTTGTCCAACGTGTTTCCCGGGAAGATGTGCCTGTCCCCCTCTTTTTCTTTCAATATTTGGCTTCAAAGCAGCGTTATTGTACGAGCCGCACCTTGGGATTGGTGATGATTTCTTCGAAGATGTCGACCAGCCGCTGCTCGTACTGGGCGGGATTGCCGCTGCCGCGGGCGCTCTGGCCGTTA
>SXHS01000204.1 GCA_005773145.1 Planctomycetaceae bacterium
GCTCCCACGACATCCTGCACGAAGCCGTCATGGATGTCGTGCGCTACCAAGCAACGTTCCTCCTCCTGCAGATCGATGATGCGTTGCAGGACGCCTCGCTCGGCTGCCAGATCCGCCGTCCGTTCCCGAACAAGGGCTTCCAAATCCCGGTGCGAATCGTGAAGCGATTGCACGGCTTGCCTTGTTTTCGTGATGTCGATTAAAATTCCATGCACCAATTCATGGTCACCCTGCGAGACCAAGCTGGCGCAATCGCGGACCCAGAAAGTCCGTCCGTCGCGTGCATTGAGCCGGTATTCAATCTCCATCGTCCGTTTGGTGCTCAATAATTCATGGGCTCGCGCCATGACCGTGTCGCGATCGTCCACATGTATGGCGTTTTGGAACAGCATTGGATCTCTAATCCAATCCGATTGGGAAAAGCCAAATTGCTTGATTTGCGGACTGACGTAGAGGGCCGTCCATAGGGCGTCGGTTTTGCAGATGTAGCAAACCGCCGGGATGCGCGTTACCAACTCACGAAACAAGGCATAAAACGGCAGGTCCGTTGGTAGTGTGTCGGAGTCCAATGGCAGATCCGTTGCGTCACTCGACATCGATCACCCTGGATGTCTGCGTCATGATAAAACCCCGAGATCCAGCTGCATGGCTATTTTCTTTTGAAAATCAACCCGTTATTCCGCCTGCGGTGGACGCAGGTGCTAGGTAGGGAAACCGTTGCCTTATTGCGTGGGCGACACTCAGCCGCCACTATGTACCTTGGCGAATCTGGCCGCCATCCCCCACCGCACACAAGCGTGATTTTCTCCCCGTGCGGCGACTGCCCGACACGATCGCATCGCCATGGGGGACAACACGCTCAGCGATTCAACGCGCGGAAGCGGACGGGCTGACATCAATACCCGCCACGGAGACCCCCAGGTCGGCAGCCAGCTCACACAGATCCTGGTACACCTCGACATCGAGCTGTGCTCCGAGTTGGCGAGCCGAATCACGTCTCTGGGCGCTACCAGCGCCTGGCATGCGAATCGGCTCATCGCCGATGGGGCGCGCCGACTGAAGGTAGTCCACGAATTGGCGACATTGTGCGGCATACTCGTCTGCGTCCATGAACTCGCGCGGATCGAGGCAATAGAGCCAAGTGCCGTTGGTGCCAGGCGTTCCTGGCGCTGGATTCACGCCGCTTCCCGATAGGATGCCGCTGATCGCGTTCATCATGATCGACATACCGGAGCCTCGATACCCCTGCGAGATGCCCCCCATCGGGAGTACCGAGCCTCGTTCCGACTCTGGCTCGCCCGGCTTCAAGTAAATCACCATGGGATCGGTGGTGGGCTGGCCGTGTTTATCCAGCAAGTAACCCGGGGGCAATTGGACCCCCGACGTGCGTGCGATGTAGACGTTGCCCTCCACGATGGCAGCTGTGGACGCATCGTAGACCAGCGGATCACGGCCTTTTCCCAGCGGGACGGCCACCGCCAGTGGCTCGGTACCAACGCGAGGCTGATTGGCACCGTGAATGGTGACGGTTGGGCGTCCCATGGCGTTGGCTTCCATGCGCGCGATGTAGCCGGCCTCGGCCAGTTGGCGGACGTAGTAGCTGAGCCGGCCAATGTGATTCGCGCCGCGCACCAACACCGTAAATGCTGCGAACTCGCCCATTCGTTGCTGGATATATTCCACGGTGCGCTGCATGGTCACCTGGCCAAATTGCCAGCACCCGTCCAGATGGGCAACGCCGCGCTGGTCTTTTAAGACACTTAGGGAAGCCTGTGGATTGATGCGCCCCGTGAGAACGTAGTCGGTGTAGCGTCGCAAACGGACAATGCCGTGACTTTCGTAGCCCTCGATATCCGACTGCACCAAGGGTCGCACCACCAGATCCACCAATTCAGTTGGTACGGCAAGTTTCTCCGCCCCCAGGATGCGCCGGCCCAGCTCCAGTAAATGATCGACGGAAAGGGTCACGAATCGACGGTTCAGTAAGGGCATTACCATGCAGGGTTTCCTACAGTAAAATCAGGCAAACTCGGGGCCACATGAGTGGCTCAGTATAGGTTACGATTGGACTCAAGAGGAACCCCACGATGCTCGGCGCTGAACTCAATTGTGCAAGCTACATGCAACGTTTGGAGCAAGAGGTCAAGGCCTTGGACCACGCCGCGTTGCTTCGGTGGGCGGACTTGTTGTACCGGGCGTGGGAGCAGGGACGATGGGTCTACATCATTGGCAACGGCGGCTCCGGCACGACGGCCTCGCACATGAGCGAGGACCTGGGCAAGAGCACGCTCCATCCCAACTCTTTGCGGGATGAGTCCAAGAAACGGCTGAGGGTGCTCAGCTTAACCGACAATGCGGGGTGGCTGATGGCCGTTGGCAACGACTTGGCCTACGACCAGATCTTCGTCCAGCAGCTGATGAATTACGGATCGCCGCAAGATGTGTTGATCGCCATTAGTGGCTCGGGCAACAGTCCGAACATTCTTCAAGCGGTCGACTGGGCGAACCGACACGGCCTGCACACGTTTGGTTTGACCGGTTACGACGGAGGCCGGTTGAAGTCGATGCAGCACGACGGACTCCATGTGCCCCTCGACGACATGGGAATGGTTGAGAGCTTGCACTTATGCGTCTTCCATTGGGTTTTGAATGACGTCTACGCACGCATCGAGCAGGTGGGGCGGTACGCCGAGGGGGGCTGATGGCGGGGATTTGAGGCGGGAGATTTGAGATTTGAGATTTGAGATTTGAGAGTGTGGCGCGCTAGCGACTGCCGCTTGGCTCGCTGGCGGCCGTGTGGATCAGATTAGGCCGGCCAACTCTTGCAACAATTTCCAATTTTCCAAGCGGTCTTGCCGCGCCGCCAACAGCGTTAGGGAGGGATTACCCTCTTTGTCAAAATGCTTGCCGAATCGCCCTTCGCTGCGACAAAAGTCGATAAAATCGACGACGTCATTGGTCTTGGGATTGATCCACCAATCGTCCTTGATCGCTGGGTTCCCCTGCAGCGAGAGTCGCTCGCGCACGGTCGAGCCCTTGCGTGGATCGAAGACCAGCAAGGGGAACGCACGGGTATCCACGGCCAGGCGGGCCTGTTCGGACGCCATATTGTCCGCCACGCCATGCTCGGGTTGGCAGGTCGTGTAGCAGTTGATCAAGGCCGGGCCGTCAAACTCCAAGGCTCCCAGCACCGACTTATAGAAATGGTTCGTGTGGGCGCAGGTCGTCTGGGCGACGTAGGTCCTGGGGTGCATCATGGCGATCTGGGCGATTTCCTTGCGACGTTCTTGCTTCCCGGCAATCGCCTTGCCATGCAAGCTCATTTTGGTGTTTTGGCCCGTGTAGGTACTAGTGGACGCCTGTCCACCTGTGTTCGAATAGACCTGGGTGTCCAGCACGAATACCTTGATGTTCATGCCGGAAGCCAGCATACGGGAGAGGGACTGGAAGCCAATATCGAACATGGCTCCGTCTCCGCCGATGCACCAGAGGGGTTTGTTGGTCCAACCCATTTGGTCCCACCGCGCGCGCACGCCCATGGCATCGGCCGCAGCGTTTTCGAACAGCGAATTGGTCCAGGGGACCAGGTAAGGATTATAAGGATACGTCGAGGTGTAGACAGTATTGCAGCCGGTTGCGGCAACAATGCCCCACTGGTTCGCGTACTGAGCGCCGGTTGCCGCGCAGAGCATGCGCAGTGCCGTTCCCTCGCCGCAGCCGGCGCAAGATCCTGCTCCACCGACATAGAGGTGTGTTTGCTCTTTGAGCATCATATCGATCAGCAAGCTTTCGCTGATGTACTTTTCGTTGGACGGCCCAAACTGTTTGAAGTAGCGGTGACTCTTACGGATTTTCTCCATGGCCGGCTCGGTCTTGGCAATCATTTGTAGGGCATCGTCATCGCAGACCGTCACGCACTCGGCGCACCCCTTGCATTTACTGGGGTCAATGATGATGGCGAACCGACCCCCCTCGTCCCCTTTTTTACGGGGGCCCTCGTAATATTTGCGAGTGCGCGACCACTGTTGCTCAAACATCTGGCGATCGGCTGGATCGCCAATCGCTTGCAGCCGTTCCAGCACCTGCGACTCCGCCAAAACCTTACCCAGGATGGCCGTATCGGGGCATTCCGTGACACAGTCCATGCACCCGGTGCATTTGTCGGGCAAATACTCGGGGATTTCCGGTGCCACGTAGCTGAAGTCGCGTAACGTTGCCGTACCTGCCGGTATCAGGGACTGGGCCAGAGACAGGTCGGCGGGCAATTCCTTTTCGCCGTAACCTTCTTCGTAGCCGCGAATGATGCGGTCATTGAAGTCGTGGACATCCAGGATGGGGAGTTGAACGGGGACGTACGGGCGGTCGACGAGCGTGCCGTAGGAATTGTTGTTGTAGGGGTCCCGTTCGTTGGCTTCATTCATCGAGCGATTGGTGATTGGGGTCGCCATACCGTTTTTTCTCCCGGGGCCCATGCCCAAGACGGAACGAAGGAACGAAGAGCGTTGGATGCCGTGGCCTCAAGGGGTTGCTTGGATGATCTCCACCGGAATTTCCTGCATTTCGCTGTAGCCACGACGCACGCAGGTCATGTTGTCCTGCACGACCTGTTCACCCCGTTTGCCAAAGTACTTTCGGAGTGCCTTTTCCACGCCGCCGTATACCTGCTCGTCGCTAATGCCGCTGGCCTTGGCATACGGTGTCAGCCTCAGAAAGGCCCCCAGGAGCACAATACCCTGCATGCGCATCTCCAAGTCCGCGACGGAGGCGACTTCGCGGGCGATGGAGACCATGTCCGCGAAATAGACGCGTAACTTCCGGCTGCGTATCGTGTGCTGATGGTGGGCCGGAATGCGAGACCAGACATCGTGTGCGCGAGGATGTGGGCTCTGCATGAAGATGGCGCCCCCCTCCACCATGCCCGTGAGCGGATTTCCGCTGAACACGGCATTGGTATCGTTCAACACGATCAGGTCGACATGTTCCAGCTCGCTGTGGGTGTAGATGTGGGAATCGGCGATCGTCAAGTAATAGGTCGTGGGGAGCCCTTTTTTCTCCGAGCCGTACTTCGGATACGCTTGGACATCCTTGCCAAAAACCTCCCCGGCAATCGTGGCGATCACTTTGTTGGTGGTCACGGAACCAAAGCCGCCCACCGAATGCCCACGCATGGAAAAAGCCCCGGTGGGACGCAAGTCAGGGTCCTCGTGTGCCTCGAGGGCCAGGGAATGCTTGATGCCGAGAACGAAGAAATCGGGCCCCCCACGCTGGGCCATGTGCTCCCCGACCGCGACCAAGTCCCCGGGGCGAACGTCGCGGCTACCCAGACCGGCCGCCGCATGGCAAATCCGCGGAATGGCGGCGATGTTATCCCCCGTGTGCCTGCCAATCGCTGCGTCGCAAAAGGCGGCCTTAATCTCACGAGTCAAATGATTTCCCGTTGTGGACAGGGGGTCGTCCATGCGCTCCAGGACCGTGAAGGCCCGGCAGTTCCGCAGTGCCGCCACGATGGCCTTAGCCGGGACGGGACGAAAGCAGTGAATGTTCAAACAGCCCGCACGAATCCCTTTCTTATCCCGCAGATAGTCGACCGTTGTCTGGGCCGTTTCCATGTAGCTCCCCATGCCAACGAAGATGATTTCCGCGTCCTCGCACCGATACGGAACGACGGCGTCGTACTTGCGACCGGTCTGTAGCTGGAGTTCCGCAAAGGCTTCGGCGAGCGCCGGCGCCACCTGATCGTAGTACCAACGTTGCGCGATCTTTCCCTTCATGTACGAATCTTGATTTTGTACGACACCGGACATCAGGGGACTGTCGGGATCCATCAAATTCATCAGCTTTGATTCTGGTTTTCCGATGAATTGTTTCATGAATTCCGGCTCCGGCAACCGGACGTTTTCGACGGTGTGCGTCGTGAGGAATCCATCCTGCACATTCAGGAATGGGGTCTTGCTGGCCTCTGCCGCCCGGCGACTGATCAGGCAGAGGTCGGCGGCCTCCTGCGCGTTTCGACCGAACAAGACTCCCCAACCGCAGTCGGCCACGCTCATCACGTCGTCATGCCCCGCGTGAACGTTCAAGCCCTGGCTGGTCAGGGCTCGGGCGCCAATGTTGAACACCATTGGCAAACGTTTTCCCGCGATGGTGTACAACACCTCCTTCATAAGCACGAGCCCTTGCCCGGAGGTGAAGTTGGTCACACGACCGCCGGCTAAGGCAAATCCCTCGCAGAACGTGGCGGCCGAGTGTTCACTCTCGGGCTCCACGAACACCAATTGGTCCCCCCAAAGATTAGGCGTGCCATTCATCATGGCCTGATTGAAACCGCCCCCCATGGTGGTGGAGCTGGTGATGGGAAAAGCGCCAGAACCTTGGCTGATTCTTGTCTCGACCCAGACGACGGCCTCGGCCCCGTCACAAGTCGTGGGGATACCAGGATAGGGATACTTCGTGTCGGGAACCTGCTGTTCCGGAAGACGCGTCCGATCGCGAACGGTTACGGTTGCCATCGCCGAGTTGGTTAACCTCACAATATGCGAGCCGCGTAGGGACCAAGCGCGACCATGTTGGGCCGCGACCCATTGTCGGATCGGCACCCGCGTAGCATGATCTCTGTGCGTGCCGACCGGCCAAAACTATCTCAAAAGCACAATTGAGTAAAGCAAAGTCACCAGCGAACTGCCGCAACCTGTCCCTTAGCCGCCAAAGAAAATTTCCGAACGGAATATTGGCTCGAATGTAAGTCTGCCCCTGTTATAGCCGATCCGCAGGCTGGATACAAGCAGGAGCCCGTGGTCCCCAACGAAACTACCCTGGGACTGGAGCGCACGGCCACGCTCGTGCCGACTTGACCGGGGGTAAAGTGAATTGGTAGACTGCCCGGGCGTGTCGCTTTGTATGGACGGAAACAGCGGTTCGACAACTCGACTGGTGGTTGTGCGGTACCAGCGGCGGCTCGCAGAAGCGGAGACACGCATTGACCACGGCCGATCGTTCCCAGGAGCCCGGCACACCGTCCAACGACTCTGGGCCGCGTTCTTCGCCGGGGAGACGACGGGCGACGTCGGCACGCAGCACGGCAGGCAATCTGTTGACGCGGCTGGTGGTGCTGCCGATGGTTGTGGTGACCGGCGTGTTGGTCTCGCGGGAATTAGGGACTAGCGGCCGCGGCGTCTACGCGTACTTGATGCTGCCGGGCGCCGTGTGGCTTCCGATGCTCTCTATGGGATTTGGCGCCAGTGTGATCTACTTTGTCAGTAGCAAACAGCATTCGTCAGGCGACCTATTTGGGGCCAGCATGTTGGTGGCATTGACCCAGGGCCTTGTAACCGCAGCGCTGATCGGTCTTCTCTGGCACCTGGGGACCTTGGGGACTATCGGACAGAGTGTCGAGCCATGGCACATGATCGCAGCACTTTCCATGCTGCCGTTACAGAGTATGACCTTGATGCTGACCCGCCTCCTCCAGGGGGATTCTCAATTTGGCATCTGCAATGGTTTGTCGATATTTCAGCAACTATTGACCTCGTCGTGTTTGATTGTTCTGGTGGTCGTTTGCGGCTATGGTGTGGCCGGCGCCGTCACCAGCATGCTGATATCCAGCGCTGTGATGGTGGCGATTACAATGGTGACGACGACATTAGTTGTGCATCCCACCTGGCGCGTGCGGAGAGTGCACCTTAACGCTGGGCTACGCTACGGCGCGCGCGCCTGGCCGGGAGACGTGGCCACCCGTGCCAACGCCCGCATCGATCAATTGATTCTCAGCACGTTTGTCGATGCAAGCTCGCTCGGCCTTTATGCGACCGCCGTCACCGTGTCGGAACTTATCTGGATGATTCCAGATTCGCTTTCTTTTGTTCTGTTCAATAAAGTCGCTGCGGCAAAAAGTCCGCAAGTACGGGCAGAACTCACCGAACAAACTCATCGCATCGTGTTCTGGTGTATGGTTGTGTTGGCATGTCTTCTTGCAGTGGCATCCCCATGGCTGATCACTAGCCTGTACGGCCGGCCATTCGAGCGGGCCACCGTTCCATTGCTGATTCTGCTGCCGGGTGTGGTTCTCATGGTCACCCCCAAGTCTCTCACCAAATTCCTCGGGGCGTCGGGAATGCCAGGCAAGTCGAGCACGATGGTCATTATTGGGGGCGCTGCCTGTAGTTTGCTATCGTTGGGACTTGTACCGCTCTTTCACGAGCTCGGCACGGACGGCATCTACGGTGCGGCCCTGGCGTCTACCCTCGGGTATGCCGCCTGCGCCGTCTCGGGGATCTGGCTGTATCAGGGTGTTGCGGGCACACGCTGGTCCCATCTGTGGTCCCGATTGTACGTGCCGAGCCGGACCGATCTGACTTGGTTGTGGGCCCAGATGCGTTCCGGCATCTTGAATCGTCCGCATAAACCTCAATGAACCCTGGTAACGTGCGAGATGAGGCAATCGGAGTGCTAAGACACGATCCGGCCAATCAGGCTGGGGTTGCTACGTGCCGTGATGGGGAGCCGCCGCGGGCGGCAGTCAGTGTGGGTCGTTGACGTCGGCAAGCGGCGCCGACTAGACTGCATCAGGACTGACGCCCGGCCGAGCCAGCGCCTGTTGTGACGGAGTGTGTCGCCTGCCGAAACCGAAAGGTGCCCTGGAAACCATGTCATGACGTCCCTCACGCCTCCCGACGAATCGCCCGATTTTGCCAGCGGAGGCGGACTGCTCCCAGCGATCGCTCAGGATGCCGAAACGGGCGAAGTGTTGATGATGGCCTACATGAATGAAGCCAGCTACGCGGAGACGCTCGCCACTGGCCTGGCCGTCTACTACAGTCGCAGCCGGTCCAAGTTATGGCGGAAAGGGGAGGAGAGTGGCCACATTCAGGAGGTGCAGGGCGTGTATCTGGATTGTGATCGAGACACCATTCTGTTGAAGGTCCGTCAGGTTGGCGGTGCCGCCTGCCATACCGGCTATCGCAGTTGTTTCTTTCGGCAGGTGACTCCTCAGGGGCTGCAAATCGTTGGCCAGCGGGTCTTCGACCCGGCCGACGTCTATCCGGACTAGATCCACGCTTCCACAGGCTAGAAGCCTATGCCACTGGGGATTCTGCTAGCTCGTGCTCGGCAAACGATCTGGAATTTTCCCGCCGCTCCCGTTACATAACTCCCCACAACGCCCCTCAGCCGCGCGCCACGCCGCGGCGGACTGTTTGCCCGTTTGGGGGGGGCGGAGCCACACGGATCGCGCACGGAGTTGCGTGCCTCGATAGGATCACGATAAGCCTCGTAATGAAGGACATGCGACCATGGACGCCGTACCCAGCATGATGCAAACCCTTAAGACCGACTACTTCGACTATCTCGACAAACTCACCGTCACGGAAGTGGTCACAGGCGCGGTCAAGTACGGACTGCCGATTGTGGGAGCGCTAACACTTTTTGTCTTGTCGTGGATGGCCTCGGGAACGGTCCGCAAGGTCGTGCGGCGCAATCTATTGCGAGCCAAGATCGACGAGACCTTGACGAAATTCGTCTCCAATCTCGCGCGCTGGGCCATTTTGTTGCTGGCCGCCCAGTGTTGCGTTCAGATGCTTGGCGGTGAGATGCCCGGGCTAACTGCCGTGTTGGGGGCGACCGGTTTGGCGATCGGCTTGGCCATGCAGGGGACCATCTCAAATATCGCGGCCGGGGCGATGTTGTTGATTTTTCGACCGTACAAAGTTGGTGATGAGATCGCAGTCGCCGGCCAGACCGGTAAGGTGGATGAGATCGAACTATTCACCACGACCCTCGACACATCCGACAATCGGCGCATTATCGTCCCCAACGGATCGATTTTTAATTCGGTCATTGAAAACTTGACCCATCACCGCATGCGACGGCTGGAGCTCACGGTCCAGACGGCACTGGACGAGGATCTGGACGGGGTGCGTGAGGTATTGCTAAGGGCTGCTGACAGTGTGCCACAGCGCTTGGCGCAACCCGCCGCTGCCGTCGTATTACACGACCTGACGCCCGCAGCCGTCATTTGGAAGGTGCAGGTATGGGCCGATCGACCCTCGGCGGGTGGGGCACGGGAAACTCTTATCTTTAACGTGAAGGCTGCAATGGATCACGCGGGTGTCCGCATGACGCCGCCACCAGCCGAACGGATCATCGCCCGTTGGGAGGGGGGAACTATGGGTGAGCGGCCCGCAGATTCCCTACTGCCGCGCCGCCGCGCCGCCTAGATCAGCAGGTAATTGCTGGTCGCATCGTCAGTTACGGCCGGGGCGAATTCGCTTTGATCTAGTGGTCGGCTGAGGGCCGTCAGGCATTGATGCGTCAATAGGCCAATCGGCCGCTGGTTCTGGACCACACACACCGGGCCCGGGTCGGTCGCGAAGAACTCCATCACTTGGGTGAACAGGGCTTCCTCGTCCAGTTGTGGCATGTCGTGGTGAACGAGTTCTTGAATCGATGATGTCGGCCGTGCGGCAACCAGGTCCATGGGCGTCACGCAGCCCACCAGACAGCCGTGGACATCCACAACAGGGATCAGTTCCAGGTCGGTCTGTTGAAAGAGCCGCTGGGCCTGATGCACCGAATCGTCGGGATTGAGCACGATATCGGTGTGGATCATGACGTCCGCGGCACGTGTTCCTTCAAACAGCTTGCCGGGCGCCGCCAGCGCATTCCACCACGACTCGTCGACTCGCAGCTGGGAGTAGCGCACCACGCAATTGCGTCCTGACGACTTGGCCGCTTGTTGCGCGTGCAAGGCATGGTCCACCAGCTGCGCCGCGTCCAAGGCTGCGCCGTCACTGGACGCGACTCCAAAACTGGCCGTCAATTGAAACTCATGCCCCTCAACTTCCAGCGAGGACTCAGCAAACGCCTTTCGCAATCGCTCCGCCCAAGCGGCCCCCTCACTCTCCGATACGTCGGAGAGGGGGGCCAGAAATTGATCGTCCCCCAGGTAGGCCAGTAGAGGACAATCGCGAGCCAACTTCTCCATGCGGCCGATGACTTCGCCC
>SXHS01000205.1 GCA_005773145.1 Planctomycetaceae bacterium
GACCTGAATCCCGTGTTGGCCGATTGGGGACAAGGCACGCCGCCCCTCACCCTTGCGGGGAGCAGTTTGTCGGCGGCAGCGGTCCCCGAACCCTCGTCACTCGCACTGGCGATGCTGGCCTTCGGCATGATGTGCCGGTGCCGGAAGCGGTCCAGTGAATGCCGCACTGTTCCGTAAATCGTCAAAATGACGAATTTACATAATTCAGGCTGCCGCGCAGCGGCATGAACGGCTGATAGGAATTCCAGCGCCATCCGCCTCGTGCTTTGTCGCAATTTAGAATGGGGATGCGAGACGGCGGAAATTGTTGCGTCGCATGGGCTTGTGGCGTCTCGCATCCCCATTCTTCATGTTCTCAAAGCACTAGTGCGCTATTGCAACACCTGTAACACCTGCGAATCCAAGATCGGTTGGCAATTCGCCACCGCCAACGCTCGGATCAAACCTAAGCGGGTCTGTCCATCAATCCGCGAGTCGCGGAGCACTAACTTGTCCGGGGTGTCAAGCCGCAAATCGCGAGTCTCGGAGAGACTCGCCCACGTCCCGCAAGCCCATCACGGGAAGTGTTCGGGCCGATTCCAATTAATTTTGAAATTCTTGGGGGGGCGATTGCTTGCAATCCCCGCAGCCGTTGCTATTCTAAAAAACGGTCATTTCGGGAATTACTCAAAATTTCCCATCGAATCTGAACTTCAACTTGCTTTCAATCCCTTCGGTGTGGTGCCTTCCCTTCGTAACCGTTCACACCCCGGAGAGGAGTGAGGGGGCGGGTTGACCTGCAAAGTGGGCCTCGATGGTGGCGGTGAGGTGGTCGAAGCTGTTGCGAGATTGCCGATGGCAGGTTTCGACGACCGTCAGAATCGTCTCGACGAAGCGGCTCCCCTTGGCGCTCTTCGTGCCGAACGACAGCTTGCGCCAGATCACGGCCGGGCGCAGGGCGCGTTCGCTGGCGTTGTTGGTCGGTTCGACTCCTTCCACATCCAGGAACGTCCACAGCCAGTCGCGGTGATCGTACAGCGGATCGCACATGCCCTTGAGTTTCGCGTTGCCGCTGTACGCGCCGCGCAGCAGCAACGCATCGATCTCCTCGCGGATCGGCTGCATCAGACGCAACATCCCCCTCCGGGTGATCGTCCCGTCGCGGCAGCGCGCCGAGTGCCGAAACAATTGCTTCGTCGGCCGCATCAGGTCGTGCCCGAGGCGTTTCACCTGCGAGTCCGAGTGGTCGATCAACGCCTGAAAATCCCGCTTCAGATGCGCCCAGCACCACTGGGGCCGGCCGATTTTCCAATACATCTTGGCCCGGTCGCAGTTCACAACACCGTCGTAGCTCTCCGTGAGCAGATCGTAAAGGATCGTGGCGGCACGTGTCGTCCGCAGCGCAAAGACCGTATAGGAGCTGGCGACGAAGGTCCACAGCCAGGCTTTGACCGGCCCTTCCTTCGTCGGCGATTCGTCGATTCCCAACACCGGTTCGGCCGGCAACTGGGCCGCCAGTTCCTCGTAGGCTGGTGTGAGGGCGGCCGTCGCCTGATTTTGCAGCTTGACCACCCAGCCCGGCGAGCAGGGCTGGTTGAGCACCTGTTCCAGGAACAGCGCCACCCGCCGCTTGCTCTGCTTGAAGCAGCCCATGAGCAATGCCGTCAGGGCGATCAGTCGCGGCCCGGCTTGACCTTGCGGCACGCCGGGGGGGAGTTGGCCGCAGGTGGTTTCCCGGCAACAGGGGCAGACCAGTCGATGCTGTTGGTATTCGGTGACCAAGGGCTTGATTTCGGGAACGTCCCAGACCTGGTGCCGCAGCGGTTCCGCGTCGCTGCCAGCCAGCGGTTTACCGCAACGACGGCATGCCTTGGGGACCAGAGGCACGACGTCGTGACACTGGTCCGTGGGAATCAGGGCCCGCTCGTGTTTCGGGTGTCCCGGCTGCCCGCCCGGCTTCTTGCCGCTCTTTTCTCTCTGCGGCGTGGGCTTGGCATGGGGGTGTTCGGTACTGGGTGGCAGGGAGGAATTTCGGGGTGTCTTCTTGCTTGCAGCCAACTCGGCCTTGAGTTCCGCGACTTCCGTTTCCAAGGCTTCGATCCGGCCGAACAGCAACTGGACAAACGCCCGGACCCCCGGCGTCATCTCGGCGTCGAGCTCCGGCGGAATCGTCAATGGCACACGGTCCCCGTTCATGGCGGGAACCTTCGCTTATTTCCAATTTCTCGAAAAGACCATTTTCAACCCGCCGGGGTGTGAACGGTTACTCCGCGTGCCAGTCGGATTCGATCCGGGCTACCCGCATCCCGAGTGCTCAACGTGCGATTGCTCTTACGAGGGGACTGTTGAGAACGAAGCCATTGCCTCGGAATGGTGCCATGAATGACCAGGTAAAAAAATCCGGGGAATTTTCCGCTAGGGGCTTGCATCATGGAACGTTTGTAGTATCGTGAAGGTCATGGTTGACTTGATGAATGGGTCACTTGTCCAGTTCTCACCGCTCATGACACGACGCATATCCTCAGAGTCGATAGGAGCCACTTCCTTGACCGGGCTGGCTGCCAGGAGTAGGGCTTCCAAGAGGAACCGACTTTCATCAGCGCCGCCACGCGGGCGCGCGGGCCAAGTCGCCCCCCCCCCCCCGCGATTGTGTTTCTCCGGACAGGCACGCTGGACTGCAAATTCAACGTCGTATCTGCGGGCCGTGCATGCCTGGCTGGCATCCCGCGCTGATTGCGATTGGGGCCGCAAGCGGTGCGCCACGTTCGATCGGCCGCTGGCGGTCGAATGCCTCGATCTTCCCACGGACCATCGCGCGTATCGCATTCGATCGGCGGTCGGGCCGCTTCACCTGCTCGGAGCCATCCCCTCGCGTCGACGTTTCGGATCCGCGTCGCTCCTCCGTAACCGTTCACGGGCAAAGAGAGGGGGAACAGGCACATTTTCCCGGGTACCAGGTTGGATAGCCGCACGAGCGGCGGACACACCTCGTTCGAATTCACCGGGAACACGCGCCCGTGCCCGGCCCGAGAACGGTTATGCTTCACCCACACATTCACGTTCACCTACATTTTCGCAACGTCGTGCTGTCCACATTCGTCCCTGGAGTGTTCCGGGGTGTGAACGGTTACCTTCCCTTCAACAGGAGCGTCTCATGAAAAGGTTTCTGGCGAGTTTCACTGCGTTGGTTTTATCTTTGAGCGTATTGCTGGGATCGGTGTCGCAGGTTTCCGCGACCATTCCAACCGATTTCGCAAGTCTGGCCTTATGGATGCAAGGGGACAATTTTAACGACGGGACGGACGTGTGGTCCGACTCATCGTCGTTTGCGCGTCATACCACCGGTGGCACAGCGTCGGACGGTCCGCTGTTGAACGGCCATAAAGCGGTGCATTTTGGCGGCAGCGACGCCCTGATCGTGCCTGCCTTTGCGATGGAGCCGTCTATGGATGGTACGCTCTTTGTAGTCTTCGGTAACGCGGCCCCGGGCGCCGGGACGTTGTTCTCCAAATACAACAACGGAACCGACATCGGCTGGGACTACCACATCAATACAGATGGGAACCCTCCGCAACTTACGGGGCGCATCGGCAACGATGCGGGCCTCTACTTCCTCAGGGCCGCGGACCCAACCAACCCCACGGGCCCCGACACCTTCCACTTCAGCTCGATGACCTACAATGGGACGTCGTCCACCCCTCAGTCTGATCTGCGTCTGGATGGGGTTTTGACCACGGACAACACCACTTCCGGCACCCGCAGTTCGGACCACGCCACCATTACCGAGACCATCGGCGGCGTCGGATTCCCCGCGGGTCCGTCGGAGCGCAAGCTGACCGGCGATATCTGGGAAATCATATTCTTTAGCGAGGCCCTAAACGACGCAAACCGTCAAGGCATTGAGGAATACCTCCAGAACAAGTACAACCCCACCGCAATTCCTGGCGACCTCAACGGCGACGGGTTCGTTGGTCAGGACGATTTGAACATCGTCTTGGGTGACTGGGGAAATATGCCACCGGGCGACCCACGTGCCGACCCCAGTGGCGATGGATTTGTTGGTCAGGACGACCTGAATCCCGTGTTGGCCGATTGGGGACAAGGCACGCCGCC
>SXHS01000029.1 GCA_005773145.1 Planctomycetaceae bacterium
CACGCCATGACGAGCTTTTTACTGGATTCGCCCTTGGCGGTGTTTTTGGTCTCCACCGCAGCCTACGGGTTTGCCACGGCGGCGATGCTGATTCCGGCGATTCACGAGTTCGATTTTGCTCAAGGACGTGGCTCGGCGGCGGATGGTGATCATTCCGCACTTTCATCATGAGCCTGTTGTGGGACCTTGTGCATTGGCTCTTTGCGATGGCCGTCATGATCGGCTTGTCGAGTTATTTCTCGGCCAGCGAAGCGGCCCTGTTCTGTTTGCGTTGGCAAGATCGGCAACGACTGGCCGGTGGGAATCGTGCGCAACGAACCGCATCGCGTCTGTTGGAGAGTCCCGACCGCCTGCTATCGGGCGTGTTGTTCTGTAACCTGACCGTGAACATTGGCTACTTCGCAACCGCGTCAGCTGCGGGCCTGCGCATGAAACAGGCCGCTGGTGATCGCGAATTGCCCGTCTTGATTTTCACGCTCGGATCGATCCTGGCTCTGATATTTTTCGGCGAGTTGCTCCCCAAGAGCCTGGCCGTGCTACGTCCGGCGCTGGTCGCCAGCTGGGTCAGTGTCCCCTTGGCTGGCTTCGTGCGACTGGTCGATCCCGTGATGCCCCTGTTACGTACGGTCAATTTGCTCTCCCGGCGATTATTGTGGCCCGCATTCACCGCCGAACCCTATCTCGAGATCGTCGATTTGGAACGGGCGATTGAACTATCCACCTCGGACACGCAATTGGTCAAGCAGGAAAAAAAAGTATTGCAGGCGATCGTGACGTTATCGGATATCCGCGCCGAGGAGTGGATGCGCCCGCGCAGTCAATTCCGCACGTATCGGGCTCCGGTCAGCCTGAAACAGCTGCAAAGCCAGATGACGACCGACGATTTGTTGTTGGTGATCGAGGACGACCAGCACGAAGTCCTCGCGGCGATCGATTTGCGAAACGTCTGGCGTCCGCGCGAGGATCAATGGGAACTGGAGGCGGAACCCGTGCTGTATGCCCCTTGGTGTGCCAGTGTGGCCGATGTGTTGCAGATGTTGGTCGGCCATCAGCGTGAGACCGCCGCCATCGTCAATGAACTAGGCGAGACGCGAGGCCTGTTGACACGCGCGGATATCTTGGAGACCGTATTTTCGGACCGTGATGGTCGAAGCGAACGCTTCTTGAATCGAGACGCGTTCCGGCCGCTCAGCGATCAACGTTGGCAGATCACCAGCTTAACGACCTTGCGACGATTGGCACGCGAATTTGATGTGGAGCTCCCGGCCACGCGCAATGTCACCGTGGGGGGCGTGGTTCAGGAGGTGCTGGGACGATCACCAGAAATCGGGGATACGTGTGAGTGGGGGCCGTTTCAGTTTCGCGTGACGGAGTGCGACGAGTCGGGGAACCAGATCCTTCAATTGCAACAGCTAGGTCCGGAGGATACACCTCCATGATCGCGTTGCTGCTTCTACTGATGTTGTGTTCCGCCATCTGCATGAGCGCGCTGTTCAGTGGCACGGAAACCGGCTTCTATCGCGTGACGCGTGTCCGCTTGGTGCTCGACGCGCTGGGAGGCAACTGGCTTGCCCGCTGCCTGGTATGGTTGGCAAACAATCCCACCGTGGTGATCGCAACAACGCTCACCGGCAACAATTTAGCCAACTATGTGGCAACCCTGGCCATGGTCTTGTTGGTGGAACGGTGGTCGCCATTCCCAGCCAGCGCCACAGAAGTCCTCGCCCCCCTACTCTTGACCCCCCTATTATTTGTGTACGGCGAGCTATTGCCAAAGTACTTATTTCACGCGGCCCCCAATCAGCTCCTTCGTCGGGCGGCGATCCCGCTCTTGTGCTTCACGTTCTTGTTCGCACCCATTACGGCCGTGTTGTGGATCTTGGGACGTGTGGTGCAAGCCACGTTGGGAGAGTCTCCGGCGACCGTGCGCTCGCGCCTAGCTCGTCAGGAACTGGAACGACTCCTGGAAGAAGGGCACGAGACGGGTATTCTGCGGCCGATCCAACGACAATTGTCGCAGGCCCTATTCATAGCCGCGAACGACCCGGTGACGCGGTTCAGCACCCCCTTGGGGCAATCCCCCGTGGTCAGCCCCAACTCCAGTCGCTCGCAGGTGCTGCGAGCCGCACGCCGACATGGCACACCACTGGTGATCGTACGGGACGAACGGGGACGCCGCTTGATGGGCTACGTGCGCGTGTTCGATCTGTTGACGACCCCCGACCCATGGACGCGCGCCATTCAGCCCTTTCTGCTGATCGCACCCACAACTTCGCATCTGAACGCGTTGGTTCGCTTGCAGAATGCCGAGGTTCCCGTGGGCCTGGTGGGGGTACCTGGGGGCCGCACTTGGGGCCTGTTGTACCGGGATCGGTTGCTCGATCCGCTCCTGCCGGGGAACCGCAACTAGCGTCATAGTCGACAGAACCCGTTGCACCCGGGGTCCGGCACGATGCGTTCCGTTCGCCAAATCGCCCCGAGCCGTTTGACGCGCGCCACCGCACGACGTAGGTTTGGGTGGCGACCGAGATCGACTGCGACCACCCCGCCTGGGCAACGGCCTGCATGCGGCCATTTCTAGCCTGTACGACCTTCGGCCGCGCGGCGTACGTCCCATTCCTCGGTGCATGGTGATTCAGGAGCTCAGTAGCAATGACAAAAACCATTGATTCGCCCCGTTCCATCTTTATGGATCGCCGCTCGCCGGTCACGCCCGAATCGTCCATCGGGGTTGAGCGTCGTCAGTTCTCCAACAGCTACGACAACCTGTCCCCCGCCGCTCAGGAATTGGCCACCGCCATCGATAGCTACAAGCTCCATCATCGCCGTCGATTCATCACCTACGACGAGATCATGGCCGTGATCGAACAACTCGGCTATCACAAGGGCTAGATCACCGAGGTTGGCAGACGGGGCAATAGAACGTGGACCGTTGTGCCTGAACCATGCGCACGATCCGGCCACTGCCGCACGTCAGACATTCCGCCCCGGCGCGAGCATACACAAGGTGGTGCGCCTGGTAGGACCCTTGCTGATTGAGCGCATTGCGATAGGTCCCGTCGTTCAACGTGGAGCCCTCGTAGCGTATCGCCGCTCGCAACACTTGTCGCAGGGATCGATGCACCCGGCGCCAGTCGGCCGTGTCCAGTCGATGGCACATCTGCGCGGGAGAAACTTTCGCGAAGTGCAAAATTTCCGACGCATAAAGGTTGCCAACCCCGGCCAAAGCCCGCTGGTCCATTAGGGCCACCTTGATCGCCCGCCGGCTCGTTCCCAGGCGGGTCTGCAGGTCCCGCGCCGAAATTGTCAGCGCATCCGGACCAACACGATCGGGTGGAAAGTGCTGCAACAACTCGTCCGTGCGCAATAGAACCACCGATCCCAACCCACGACGGTCCCAATACAACAGGCGGCTAACATCCCCCCCAGACAATTGCAGCTCCAACCGTACGTGAGCCCCATCCGGGGGATCCGCCAACAGCACCAACCCGGTCATACGCGGCTCGAACACCATGGTCTCACCCCCGGCCGTGTGGACGAGGACTCGCTTCCCCAAGCGGCCGATCTCAGTCACCACCTGCCCCAACAGGCGAGCGCGGAAGGCGCCCAACCGCGGGGCGAGGCGGATCGGTTTCAGCGAGTTGCGCGGCGTGTGGAGGGCCACGATCCGGCATCCTACCACCGGACCTATGCCCCGCCGCATGGTTTCGACTTCTGGGAGTTCTGGCATCTGGAAATTCCGAAAAAAACACCCGGCAACCCGCGGGGGCATGGTAGACTTTCGCACCCCCGTGCGCGTCCATTACCATAGCAGTTGGACGGACGCCCAGTACCGCGTCGCCGGAGATTTGCATCTTGCCCAAACACGATCCCTGCCCCCTGCCCCGTTGTCCCCTGCTTTCTTGGCGCCCCATCTCCGTCACCCGGTGGATGTGGTTTGCGTTCTGCACCATACCCCTATGCACGCTGTCATCGGGCTGGGTTGCCGCCACAGCCCAGGCGACAGAGGTCCGTCAACAAGAGTTAAAATCCAATCAGTCCAGCAAGCGCAACACGGGCAGCGCCCAAATATTGACCGGTCATACGGTGCTGCTCAACGTGTTCGTCGCCGACATCGAGTCGGATTGGAGCGATGCGCAGAAGCAATCGATCTTGGGAAATATGGAGCAATCGCTGAGATTTTTATCCGCCTGCGCCGAGCCGTACCAGATGGATGTGCGATTTGAACAGCATAACCTTGGCTCGGCCACGATGCCCAGCCGTGTTCCCAGCGATCCCTTTGCGAACCCCGCATGGACCGAGCGGGCGATTCAGTTGGCCGTAGGGCAAGACGCCATGACCTTGGTGCGGGAATGGTCGCGGAAACACAACGCGGATAACGTCGTCCTCTGCTTGCATGTGAACAAACCCTCTCAGTCCTACAATCTGGCCCACTATGCCAACGTTGAAGACTGTTATCGGGCAGAGCGAACGGTCTGCTTCGGACGCTATCCCGACGGACGGGCCACGGCGGCGGCCACCTACGCGCATGAGATCCTACATCTATTCGGCGCGGGGGACTTGTATTTCCCCTATGATACATCCAGCACGCGGCGGCGCATGGCCAACCAGCTGTTTCCCAATGACATCATGTTGCGCGTGGACTACGACCTCGCCGGGCTGAACGTAGGACCCTTTACTGCCTTTCGCGTGGGCTGGTCGCGCGAGCTGCACGCGGATCACCGGCTCTTCGAGGATCGTGATTGATGAATCCCTCCACCGCTTCAGAACCCACCGCCTCACAAAATGTGCCGGACGCTTCCGGTCGATTCGGTCCCTTCGGGGGCCGCTACGTACCCGAGACGTTGACCTACGCGCTCGACCAGCTTCTGGCCGCGTATGACGCGGCTCGCAACGATCCCACATTTCAGGCGGAGTTGGATGGTCTGCTGACCCATTACGTTGGCCGCCCTTCCCCCCTCTACCACGCGCAGCGGCTGAGCCAACAATGTGGCGGCGCTCAGATATGGTTGAAGCGTGAGGATCTAAACCACACCGGGGCCCACAAGATCAACAACACGCTAGGCCAAGCACTGTTGACGCGACGCATGGGCAAGTCACGAGTGATCGCGGAGACCGGAGCGGGGCAACATGGGGTCGCCACCGCCACGGCCTGTGCGAGATTCGGCCTGGAGTGTGTGGTTTATATGGGGAGCGAGGATATCCGCCGCCAATCGCCAAACGTTACCAGCATGCGCATGCTCGGGGCTGAGGTCCGCCCGGTCACCACGGGATCTCGCACCTTACGAGATGCCATTAACGATGCCATGCGCGACTGGATGTCCAGCGTGGAATCGACCCACTACATCATTGGCTCCGTCGTGGGTCCTCACCCGTTTCCTCGTATCGTCCGCGACTTCCAGTCGGTCATCGGTTGCGAAACGCGCGAACAATGCCTGCGACAACTTGGGCGACTTCCCGACCGAGTCGTGGCCTGTGTGGGGGGTGGCAGCAATGCCGCCGGCATGTTCTATCCGTTCGTCGATGTCCCCCAAGTAAAACTGATCGGCGTCGAAGCGGGAGGTCGCGGTAGCCAACCGGGCGATCATGCCTCCCCATTGACCTACGGCGATCCGGGCATTCTGCATGGTTCCTACAGCTATGTGATGCAGGATGCGGACGGCCAAACATGCGATGTGCATTCCATCAGCGCGGGACTCGATTATCCCGGCGTTGGCCCCGAACATAGCTACTGGAAGGCGACCGGGCGGGTGCAGTACACGACCTGCGGCGATCAAGCCGCCTTGGACGCCTTCGATAGCCTGGCACGTAGCGAAGGCATTCTGGCCGCGCTCGAGTCGTCTCATGCGATCGCCCACACCATGCAGCTGGCCGCCCAACTCCCCCCCCACGAAGCGGTGGTGGTCTGTCTCTCGGGCCGCGGGGATAAGGATGCAGCAGAAATCGCCCGCCTGCGCGACAGCATTGCCAGCAGGACGTAAGGTCCCAAGATCCGAACTCCCGTACCAAGAGCGAGTACTCACACGCATGTCCGCCATTGATACCCGATTCCAGGAAATGCGCGCCGCTGGACGCAAGGCCCTCATCCCCTTCATCACGGCTGGTGATCCGAGTTTGACCTTCACCCGTGCCGTGGTCGAAGAACTCGACCGACGGGGCTGTAGTCTTTGCGAGTTGGGTATTCCCTACAGCGACCCCATCGCCGATGGCCCTGTGATTCAGGCCTCGTACACGCATGCACTCGCGGCTGGCGTCACCCTGAGCAATATCTTGGCCACGACTGGCGACCTCACGCGTTCCGTTACCACGCCGCTCGTCATGATGGTCAGCCTGGCGATCATCCAGCGCCGCAATCCGTCCCGTTTCGTGTCCGAAGCCGTGCAGGCGGGGGTCTCGGGGCTGATCATCCCCGACCTGCTCTTGGAGGAAGCCGCGCCCATGGCGGAACTATGCCGCCAGGCCGACCTTTCGTTGATCCGACTCGTGACCCCCACTACCCCGCGGGAGCGGGCGATTCGCATCGCCGAGCAATCAACAGGATTTCTCTACTACGTCTCCATCGCCGGTATCACCGGCGAGCGTAGCGAATTGCCGCCGGATCTGGTGGACAATGTACGCTGGGTGCGCGAACGCACGGCGTGTCCCGTCTGCATCGGCTTTGGCATCAGCCAACCCGAGCATGTGCGCCATCTGGCACCAGTCGCCGATGGCCTTATCGTCGGATCAGCCATCATGCGCCGCGTTGCTGCGGCACGCGAGTTGGCCACAAACGAAACACAGGTCGTCGCGGAGATTGGCCAATACGTGCAAACCCTGCTGGATGCCCTGCCGGTAGCCAAGACCTGAACGAGCACCGGGGCCACTCCGGATCCACCGGAAAAACCGGACCGATCTGTCTTGACCGGACTCTTTTTTCCGAGCTACAATTAAGTAGTCGGGTGGTGGGTGCGCCGTCTTATCTCCGCCGACCACCCCGGCGATTGGGCACGAGGGACTGGCTATGTACGCTGAGTCACCAAGCGTGTTGCGACGTTTCTTCTCGGGAATTTCCGAGTACACCTTTGGTGTTCGCTTGGGCATGGCGGACCCGCCGCTCATCGATTACATCAGTGATTTGCTCACTCGCTTCGTACGTCACGATGTCATCTATCACGTGCGCGATCCGAGCGGTCAGAGATTGCAGGATGTCCACGCGATGCTGGGGGAGGCTCAGGAACGCGTGGGGGACGCGCGCCGCGAAGTACATCGGCACATCGGTGATTACACGCTGTTTTGGAGTGGCGTGTATCCCGAGACGTTGCGTGGTGCGCCCACGCCGCGGCGGGGCGGCGACCCGGTCGTGGACTATCAGGAAGAGGGGAAGCGGGCCTATTGGATTGCCAGTACCATCCAGTCCGGTAGCCAAGTCGAGCCGCCAGCCGATGTCTTGGAGCGGCTCAGTCGTAACTTCGAAGTGTGCGCGTTCGGCCTGCGAGAGATCCGTAGCGAGTGGGAACGGCGCGATGTAGATGATCGCCCTCCCCCGCCGTTGCTGCTGGGCCCCTGACGCATACCCTCACGACACAAGCCCTTTGGTGACCATCATGAAGACATCTTCGAGCGAAGGTTCCTTTTCCGCGAAGCTGCGGATGCCAATGTGCTGATCGACCAACCGCTTCAACAATTGGCTGACGCTTTCGTCGTCCCCTCCCCACTCCAATGTGACCTGGCCGTTGTCTTGTTCCAGGTTCAAACACTCTGCAGAACTGCGCATGATGGAAATGCCTCGCTCAGCATTGGAGGTGAACCGTACATTCAGGATGCGATTTCGTCGGATCTTTCGATACACCTCGTCGATGGGACCGTGCATCAGCAGTTGGCCACGCTCGATGATTCCGATGGAACTGCAACAGTCGGCCAATTCGGTCAAGATATGGCTCGATATCAGAATCGTTTTCCCCATGCGACGCAGCTCTTTCAATAGCGCCTTGACTTCCAGCCGTGCGCGGGGATCCAGACCGCTGGAGGGTTCGTCCAAGATGAGCACGGGCGGGTCGTGCACCAACGTCTTGGCCAGACAAAGTCGCTGCTTCATACCGCGCGACAGGCTGTTCACATAGTCATCCCGCTTATGGGTCAGATCCAATAATTCCAAAACATCGTGGATCACCTGCTTACGCTTGGAGCGGCCGATCGCATAGGCAACCGCAAAAAAATCCAAAAATTCCCATACCTTCATGCCGTCATACACGCCAAAGTCGTCCGGCATGTAGCCCACGCTGCGCCGCACACCCATGGGATCCCCAGAAACGCTGCAACCATTCACTGTCCCATCGCCGCGAGTCGCCTTCACGAGCGTCGCCAAGAAGCGGATTGTGGTGCTCTTACCCGCTCCATTGGGACCAATAAAGCCGAATAATTCCCCTTGCTCGATCTTAAGATTCAGATCTTGCACGGCCACAAACTCGCCGTAATCCTTGCCGAACCCCGTTAGCTCAATCATGGTGTCGCCTCATCCGGTGTCTCTTCCGTCGTTTCCGTCGGCAGTGCCTGTTTTGCCAGATGCCTTGCTTCTTCCGCCGTGTTCACGTCCGGCAACGGATCCGACATCCTACCCCGACGCAAATGAACGACCACAACCGTGCGAAACACGTTCTGCCGCGCCGCGGGAACAACGTGGATCCCAGGCACTTCCTGATCACTCCAGGCCACCAGGCGTTGATCGCCCGCCCGTAAGCTGGCCGGATCGATCGCCAAGTCCAACAGCTGTCGCACGTTCAAGTCACCCAATGCCGAATCGGCTCGAGTCGTCGCGCTACGTTCCCAAATTTCATGAACCGCGTCCAGGCCGTGATCCGGCTGTAGTGCGATCGCCATAGATTGGCCGGCGGCCAGCGTGTCGAGTGTGCCCGTCAGCACTCGGCCGGTCGTATCACGAGTCACCAATGCCACGTCCTGGAGCACAAAATCGGTCGCATTGTTCAACGTTCCATCGGCACCCGCACCGCGAAACGTGACCTGCCCCGGCAAATCCATCATCTGCTCCGCATGCAACATGCCGGTGGAATTGGAAATGATCGGATAGCCGTCCAGCTCGTTTCGTATGCCGCGACGCAAACGAACCGTCTCCAGGGTCTGTTGCTGCAAGCGATCTCCTGCCGGGTCCAGCGAAAACGGTTGCACCAGCGTGTCGGCGGATTCAGACACCAGCTGGTAATTGCTCGACAAGGATGTGTAGAACCCACAGTAACGCGTCACATGCGCGCGGGGGTGCGTACCTTGCACCTCGACCAGAGCGACCTCCGTTCGACTGCGGACGAAGCCAATGTCCAGCTGAGCGAAGTAGATCACGGCGGCAGCCCCTCCTAGTGCAATGATCGGCGCCGCAATCCACGCCCACTCCATCCGCCCCAGCAACCGGAAGAACAACCAATTGACGGGTACCAGTACTACCAGGTAGCCAGCGAGGATGCTCAACACGAAGCGAGCATTCGGCACCGCCACCCCCGCTGCCCTTTGAAGAGCCGACCGTGCCGCGCGGGCCGCGGCGCTGAAATCATTCCACCCGCCTACGCCGGAGCGTGAATCAGATTGGTAGCCACTTCTCTCAAATAACTCCTCCCCCCGCCCAGACGGGACATGCCCCTCGGGCAGCTGGGGGCGGCCGGTCGCCATCGGAAGTGCAGGCTGATCCGCCTGGCTGGCCTGCTGGAGACCAACGGGATTCGGACCTAGAATCGCCCTAGCGCTATCCGATTCGTCCAAGTGTTGGGACATGGCCGGGTCCATAGCCCCCGCATCGCGGCTGAAATATCGCACAGCCGTGCTCGCGCGCGGATCATACCGATGGCCAGAGTCCAAGTATTGCGTATCGGCAACGAACTCTTCGGCGTTGACCTCAAACATCCGCCGCGGCCGCCGCAACACACCAACATGCCAGAAGCCATCGAACCCGGACCAGCGCACGAACCGTGGAGACGTCAACGACATGGCCGTGACGGCGATTCGGCCACGCCCCACACGACGTTCGGCGACCAAGTTCTCCGTTCCGGCCACAAAATGCCCGTCGTCGCGCAAGGTCAAGGGCACCAGGGGAGTGGCGTCGCGATCTTGGTCCGATTCCGCCTGGCCTGCGGATCCTTCAGCCGGTTCGGCCGCCGTTCTCAAATAATTCGGATAATACTCCTTGCCCACTTCCACGGACTTGGGGGCCACCAGCTTTCCGACCAACGGCTGGAGCCAGAAGCGGTCGAGCGCATCCATTTGATCACTGGTGAGCGTTTGAGTCTCTCCCGCCGTGGCTGGTAGGTAGTCGTGTAAGAAGCTATTGCGCAGGGCATCCAACCCGCGCGTGCCATTCACAATCAACTGGCCCCCCCAATGCAACCAGTCCAGCAACGCACGCTGCTGGGCTTCGCCCAAGCCCCCTGGCAATGCGTCATCCCATACCAGGTAGGACACCGTGCTCCACATCAGGGGATTGGTGGAAAGTGGCCATTGATCTTTCTTGGGAAGAATCACCACGTGATCGGCTGGTGCCGTCCAGTCCGGGCGTGGGGGGCGCACGGAAGCCAATTTTCGCAGGTAGCCCCACCGGTCGGACGACTGCGTTAGTACCACCACGAAGTATTGGTGCGGTAACAGCTTCGTCGTGAAGCTAGGTTCACGTTGGATCTCACCCCCGCCGTCCGGTAGCAGCAACTGATTCTGAACGGCGAGCGCTACTTGAGTGTCTTCCGGGCGAGGAATGTAACAGGCCACATCCAGCAATTTCGGCTGGCCTTTGGGAAGCGAGACCGGGCGGGTCACGGTCAAACGAAACGGCGATCTCTCCAGCGGGATCATGACACCGCTACCACTCACGGTGGTGGTCGTCAGCTCCCCCTTGAAATCCGACCGGTTGGCACAGGCCCGCAGGGCGCCACTGACCCAATGCCCGGGCTTGGCCGGATTAATGGGACCGCCATCGGCATGTGGCAGCAGGGAGAGCTTCAGCGGCTCGAAGTCCGGTTTGGCCCGCTCCTTGGCCAATTGCTCCAGCGACTTGATTTCGTCTTTTTTTTGCGGCGGCTTGGCGGTTCCGCAACCACCGCAACCAGTGACGGTGATCAACAATGGGGCCAACGCCCACAGTCGAAATCCAGCCCCTCTATGCATGCCCGTCCCCCGAGCCGTCGCAAGTCGATAAACGGTCTGAAATTGGTGGCGGCCGCACCTCAGGCCTCCACCTCAGGCCTTAGTCTAATGCATCCGGCAGAGAACGCATATCGGCCGCTTCGTTTACCGCCAAGCCGAACGCACCGGCCTGATCCCACGCTTCGTTTACCGCCAAGCCGAAGGCGCCGGCCAATCCCAGCTAGTCTTCGTATTGCGCGTAGTACCGGCGCCGCCGCCGCGGAGTAGCGCGTCGAGGGGCCGCGTGGAGAAGTGCATCGTCTTCGATGAACCAGCGGCCGCTGAGCAGCCGGTAGAAAAACAAGAGGCTGAAGGCACCTGCGGTCGCGACCACCACCCCCAACGGACTGACTGGCGTGACGCGTTGGCCTTCAAAAAAAAGCGAGCAGGTACCGCAGCCGATGACGGCACCGCCGATTCCCATCGCCAAAGTTGCGATCGCGCCACCCGGATCACGCCCCGGCATGATCGCCTTGGCCAAGAGTCCAACCAATGTCCCAAAGCCGATCCACACCAACACATCGTTGATCCATAGCTGGAGCGGCTCAGCGAATTGGGCCATATTCGATACTGGAGCCAAGGGCCCGTCCATACCAGATTCCTCATTCGTCTGACGAACAGCGAGGCGTCCCATGATCGCGTCGGACTGGCAGGCCGCAGCCACTTCTAGACTATCGCTACAGCCTTCACATTCTTCATCGACGGTCGCGGCGTTAAACTTTGACTTTGCCGACCCGGCAACGCCACGATGACAGATTCATCTGTGTCATCCAGCAAATCGATGGCCGGCGATGCCAGCTAGTCTCGCTAGCGTCCGTAACGCTAGTGTTCGTAACACTAGTGATTGAGGTCCGCGTAGGCCGATGTGGGAACGGAACCCGTTCCGCGCGGATCGGCCGGTGCCGGCCAAGACGCAGGACTGCGTTGCGAGGTCATGGAGCGCGATTCGAACGGCCACTCGTCCACAACACGAAGCCGGTCTGATTGGCCTGGCGGCGCGTCAACTGTGGCAGCCGGGCCGCGCGCATGGCGCCAACCCGCAAAACCAAAGACCGTCACAACAACGACCAAGACAAACCACAGCAAGGCGTCGCGGACGACCGCCAAGCCCCCTTTGCAATGGGGCCAAAGCGCCATACACGACATGGCCAACGCCACTGTGGCGGTCACCAAGGTCACGACGGTCAATCCATCTTTGAACTCCATGCAGCCCAGCTTACCAAATGGCTTGGAATGATCACAAGCATTTTCTCGTTGTTCTGCGTCGCTTTATCGGGTTGCCAGGTCGCTTTGTTCGGCTCGTGCGTTATGGACAAACTTTAGCGGCCTGATAACGGCCTTGGCTTGGTCCGGACATGGAGAGAGCGGCTTGTGACCGGCTGCCATCCGGAAGTCCGCCAACGTTCTACATGTACCTGCTGCGCATGCAATCGGACACGAATCGCGCCGTCCACCGCCGTATGCAGGACTCGGCAGCCCGTAGCCTGTAGCGCGTGGCGCACGTGATCCATTTCTTCGTGGGGCTGGCCGCTGATCATCATCCAGTCGGCTTGACACCAACGCGCAAACCGATCGGGCGCACTATGAGGACTACCGTGGTGCGGCACCATCGCCACGTCACATCTCTGCGGCGGCTGGCTCAAAAGGCGTTCCAAGCCGCTCCCTTCCAAGTCGCCCGGCAGTAATAGCGATCGTCCCGCGCACTCCGTGAACAGAACGATACTGTTGGCATTGTCACTCCCGCGCACGCCTTGGCGTGGAGGATGAAGGACGCGCGCGCTGGATCGTCGATCCAGAGACCACAGATCGCCATCGTGCAGGCAGCGAATCGCGGCTCCGGATTCTCGCATGGCCGCCGCCAAGACATCCAAGGCCGGGGAATCGTGGCGAAACATCATGTTGGAAACATAAAGGGTTTCAACCGGAAATCGCTCCAGCAAGCCCGGCAACGCATTGTAGTGATCGGCGTCGGCGTGCGAGACGATCACCGCGCGCAGCCGAGTGATCCCAGCGTGCCACAAATAGTTGGAGATGATCTGCATCGGGGCATCCGGAGATCCCAGGCTCCCTGCGTCGTACAGCACGGCCTCGCCATCAGCCGTGTGCAGCACGACGCTCGTCCCATGCCCAACGGCGAGAAAAGTGCAACATAAATGGGGCTCGTCTGAAGTGCCCACTGCACCGTCCCACATGATCGGGGCCAACCAGCCCACCACAAACCAACATGCCAGGCCGGCGACTGAGACTCGCGTATTGCGGCGGGCAGCCGGCCAGCAAGCGTAGATGCCCAGTCCGGCGTAATAACCCGCAACCCACCAGGCAGCCGGACCCGCGACCCAGTAATGACTGGCGGGCCAATGTTGGACGGCCTCCACAGTGGCCTCGAGGCACCACAGATTTAGCCCGGCAATCCACCCCATCACCTGGGCCACTGGAGGACAGAGCCACCCCGTCAACAACACGATGAAACCAGCGAACATCGCCCCCACGACGGGAATCCACAGCACGACATTCAAGATCAGCGCTGCCGGAGACAACAAGTGGAACCGCAACATCACCAATGGCAGCGTGACCAACCAGATGGCGCAGCCGGCCACCGTGATCGTGAGTGCCTGGGAACCGAGGCGCCGCACCCAACGCCACGGCCACGGTTCCACTGACCGTAGCAACTTCTGCAGTGCATCGGGAGTTCCCTGAAGTCGGAGTACCCACTCGGATAACCCCACCAACGTGGCCACCGCCAGAAACGACAACTGCGCGCCGGTGCTGAATAGCTCACTAGGGTTCCAGGCCAGCACAATCAAGGCCGCAGCCGCCAACGAGTTCCACGCGAAGGCGGGCCGCCCCCCAAGTCGTCCCAGGCAAACGACCACTACCAACACGGCGGCGCGCAGCACGGGCGCCCGTGCGTCCACCATAACGGCGTAACCGATTGTCAGCCCCATAACCAACCAAAGCGCCGCGCGCCTGGGCAGCACACTCGTCCGCAGAATCATGAAGAACAACCCCGCCACGATTCCAACATGCATCCCCGATATCGCCAGGATGTGTAAGGTTCCTGTGTAAAAAAAGGCCGCCGTGCGCTCACGTTGCAACTGCTCGCGAGCCCCCAGCAACAGGGCCGACGCCAGTTCGCCTTGCCGTTGGCCTAGGTAATGCCACAGCATGTCGCTGCCGCGCCAACGCAAAGTATCCAAGATCCAACGGGGATCCCAGCGTCCCAACCCGCTGGAACCCGAGGAGATTCGCTGAACACAGTCCGGATGATCTGCCGACAAACGACACAATTGCCGATCGCCGCGACGCAGCGCGGCGTGGTCCACTTGACCGGGATTGAGGGGCGCGACCAAACGGGTCAAATGGGCATGCACTGCCACGCGGTCTCCCGCGCGAACGTCCAACACATGCCCCTGCACGACGAGTTCCACGCGGCCACGCACCTCACGCAGGCATCCGCCATCGCGCAGTCGGTCCACGACCATCAAGAATCGTGACTGATCGCCACGCGGAAGTGTGCATAGGGGGTCCAAGGGGGGAGCCGGTACCGACCGCGGTCGCTGCAGGGCCTCCCCTTCCACGTAGACGGGCATCGGTATCTCGGAAGCAAAGAGCGCCAACTCGTGGCTGGAGAAGCAATGCCAGCGATCGTGATGCCAAGCGGCACTGGCCGCCGCAATCGCCCCCAGCAAGAGCCCTACCCGAGGCATGGGCCAGGCACAGCGAGAGCCGTACCACCACCCACACAAACACAACAACGACGCGATCCACTCGGCAGCTAGTGGCGGCGCCCACGCGCGATCAACGCACATGCCCGTCGCCACTCCTGCCAAGACCGCGACCAACACCGGAAACGGCCTGCGAACATCACCACGTTCCTCGGCTGCCACCCTGTGCATGGAATCTCATCCCAACCATTCACCCGCTTTCGGCGAACTGTCCAAATACAAAGGCCTCGTCCATGGAATCGACAATGGACTTTCCGGCGCCGTCGGTGACCATCATCGTCGCCATAAAGGTTGACCACTTTTCCAGGCGGGGATCGTCGCGGCTGCGTTGCCAGTGCTCTTGGCTCGGTGCCGTGGCAAACAGGAACAGCCGTCCCTGATAGTGATAGATGACCATGTTGATCTGATTGCGCGACATGCTGTCAGCAATCTCAGGCCACAAGGCATCATGGGCCTCTTTATAGATGTCGTAATGGCCGGGTTTCAGCGAAAATGTCATGGCGGCGCGGTACATCGTGAGCTCCTTATCGTCTCCACATTTGTACACCTCAACAACACGGTTGACAAGTGGACCCAACCGGCGATGCCTGATTGCGGTCCCACGCTCGGTGATTTAGAGCAGGGGCGTCAACAAGCGAGACATATTATATCCCAATCGCTGTACGTACGGACGCTGCTGCACCTGCGCCAAGCTCATCTCCTGTGAATCGAGCAGGTAGGACTGCTGCAACCGCCGCAACTCGGCGGTGAAGGCAGTGTCATACATGGCCATCGTGATCTCGAAATTAAGCTTCAAGCTGCGTGGATCCAGATTCAACGAACCGAACAGGCTCAAATGTCCGTCGATGGTCACGGATTTGGTATGCAACAGGCCCCCTTCAAACAGGGCGACACGGACACCGGACGCCAAGAGGTCGTCCTTGTGGGCTTGACTGGCCCAGCGGACCAACCGTGAATCGACCTTGGCCGGCACAATCAACGTGACGGCGACGCCACGTCGCGCGGCGGAGACCAGGGCCATCAGCAGCGCGTCGTCGGGAACGAAGTAGGGGGTGGTCATGATCAGCTCATGACGGGCTGCGTAGAGCGCGGTGAGCAGAATCTCTTGCGCGGCCGTGGGGGCGGTTAAGGGCCCCGTGGGAATCACTTGGACTACGGCGCTATGCGGCATCTCTGCCAACGGGGTCCGAATCGTGTTCTGGGAAGTCGCGAGCGCGATGGCTTCGGATCCGCGCCTTGTTTCCATGTCCCAATCGGCGGCAAAAATAGCTCCTAACCACTCGACCGCCGGCCCTTCCACACGCACCATGGCATCCACCCACTCCCCCACGTGCGAGGAGGTCTTGAAGTAACGAGGATCGACGAGGTTCAAACTGCCGGTGTACCCAAGGCGATGATCGATCACCACGATCTTCCGGTGCAATCGCAGATCGAGTCGGGCGAATAGGACACGCAACAAACCCACGGGTAAGGCCCCCTGCACTTCGACCCCCGCACCGCGCAATCGCTTCGCCAGCGGACCACGCAGGAACTCCCGACTCCCTACGTCATCCAACAATACGCGACACTGCACCCCCCGTTTGGCCGCACGCATCAAGG
>SXHS01000206.1 GCA_005773145.1 Planctomycetaceae bacterium
CTCAAACGGATCGTAGCCACACGCCAGCAACGCCCGATGCCCGATCTCCGTGTGGCGCGCCTCGTCCCATGTGATCCGTGCGAGATCGTACTCGGATTGGAAGTCCTTAAATCGAATGTCCCAAATGAATGTACCAAAGGCCTCGATAGCATCCACCTCATCACGTTGGGTTCGAATGAACCTCAAACGCAGACTCTCATAGGAATCCTTGGGAAACCGGCTCTGACCATCCGCGACATCGTAGTCGCCCGTGTTCTTGAAGGTGTCAAAGCGCACATCCCGCAACGGCACCGTGCCACGCTCGAACGGCTTCTGCTCGCAGCGAAACACCCCCGGAGATGCACCCCTCGGATCACTCCCCGATACACCTCCGATGCTTCCAAGCAGTCGCTCCAAGTGCCATTGCCACGCATTTAGCCCAGCTTCGTCCACACCGCCATCCAGATAGGCCCCGATCGCCGCATCCACCCAGGCTAGCATGGGCTCGTAGTCGGTCAGAATCCGCTTGAGACAACGAATGGTCGGCACATCCGTGACCGGGTCGGTGTTGTCGATATGATGCCGGTAGGCCCTCTCTAACGCCCGGCCCAAAACCTGGTGGATACCCACCAGCAGTTCAGGCGCCGACGCGGCACTCAAAACTTCGTCAATCAATCGATCAATCTCCGGATCCCGAAAGGCATCGATGCCTTTGGGACGCATTTCCTGCTCGGTCAACCTCTCACGCAAGAATCGGGCGGCATCGGCGTGATAGAAAATGTGGCGACCCGTCTCCAATTTGACTTCAAACTCCGGGATTGTGAGTGTCCAAGCCCCCAACGCCTGCATCAGACGTCGCTCGAAATAGAAGAACCGGAGCAGTCGCCGAGAATTCTCGGCCACCGTGTAACTGCCGCCCAACGGACGACGATCGCGCGGAAATCGGTAGGGAAACGACCGTGCGCGATCCACTGCGGCCTCCCGTTGGCCCGGAACGCCGCTGTAGGGGATTCCACTGGCTGAGAGAGGCGCCTCGGATGAGGGCGATTCAGGGTTATTCATGGTGATGTTCAAGACGTTATTCCGGAAGACAAGACGTTATTCCGGAAGAGGCGACGCGGTAAATCACGCAAACGGCGTGATGCCCGGCTTGGCGACCGGCGGTGTCGGCAGCGGACCCCACTCGTATTTCGCTGGCTGCAGGTTGTCGGTGCTGTTCCAGCACTCCTCCCAGGTCAACGTACGGCCGGTGTAGCAGGCCATCCGGCCCAAAATGCCCATCATCGTGCTCTTGCACATGAACTCGCCGTTGTTGATGGGGTTGCCGCTGCGGATGCTGGCGAACAATTCGCGATGCTCTTGATCGTAATAGTTGGGCGATTCGCCGCGAAAGCGCCACTTCTCCCCCTCGCTGGGGTCGATCGTAGCCCGCATCAGTTCGGCCGTGCCCTTGGTGCCGTAAATCCAATCCGATACATCGACGCTGCAGCCGGCTTGCTGCCGGCAGTTGCTGAACAGTTTGACGCCGTTTTTGTATTCGTAAACGACCGCCATGTGGTCGTAGATGTGACCCCATTGATTTTCGACTCGCACCTGGCGGCCGCCCAAGCCGGTGGCTTGCACCGGCGGTTCGTCTTTCATCACCCAGGCGGCCTTATCGAGGCTGTGCACATGCTGCTCCACATTGAAGTCGCCGGAGAGCCAGGTGAAGTACAGCCAGTTGCGCATCTGGTACTCCATCTCACTCCACTCAGGCTTTCGGCCATGATGCCACAGCGTGCCGGTATTGTAGTTCACATGCATCGCCACCAAGTTGCCGATCGCGCCGTCATGAATGCGCTTAATGACCTCACGTTTGGGAAAGTCGTAGCGATAGCAAAGGCCGGAAACCACGGCGAGGCCCTTCTTTTTGGCTTCCTCGGCCGTGGCTAAAACCGAACGCACGCCCGGGGCGTCGGTGGCAACCGGTTTCTCGGCAAACACGTGCTTGCCTTTCTCGATCGCGTACTGAAAGTGCAGCGGTCGAAACCCAGGCGACGTGCACAGCAGCACGACATCCACGCCGCTGTCAATGACTTGCTTGTAAGCGTCGAAGCCTACGAACTGCCGTTCGGCTGGCACGTCGATTTTGGGAGCCAGGCTGGAATCGCCTTGCAAATTCGCCAGGCTGGCCTGTAAACGATCCGCAAACGCGTCGCCCAAGGCGATGAGCTTGACATTCTTGTCGGCGTTGATCGCCTGGGCCGCCGCCCCCGTCCCGCGCCCGCCGCAACCCACAAGTCCCACCTTAAGCGTATCATCCCCCGCCGCATGCGCGCTGCGGCCAATCGCCAGCGATCCTAACGCGGCCGCACCGGCGGCGAACGAAGAGGTTTTCAAGAACTCACGACGCGTGCCGTTGGTGGAAGGCATGGGAGGATATCCTGGTGGGAAGATCGTCGGCGAGCACGATCCACTGAATATAACCGAGCCGGCGAGCAGACTCAAGCCGACCTAACGCGGCACCAGGGCCAATCATTGTTTTACATTCGGAATCCTGGTAGGGCCGGCTTTGCCGGCCGTGGATGGGAAAGTCACGCGAATCCGGCCGGCACAGCCGGCCCTACAGCGGATAACTGATTGGCCCTGCATGCGGCACTATCAGGGAAGTTCATCGTGGAGCCGCGTGCCCCGTTTCATTTCACTTTTTTTCGATGCAACTTTGCCCGGGAAGAATCGGTAGTGCAAGTCTGGAGGACGAAGCACACATCGGAGATCCTACATCATCGATTCCAAGGGTTTTGGTGGAATTTAATCGCCGGCTCGCCAGGCGAGTGGATGGTCCACGATGTGACGCGTGGCATGGTCGAGTCATACCGTTTTCTCACTTACGAGGCTCTCGCGCAACGGAATCACCACACCACTGTACACAGACAAGATCTGAGTTCGCCGCGCGGCCCATCCGCGCCGTTCAATTGCCGTATCGAGCGCGCCGATGGCGTGCATCCGATTCCAAGCCGGCCAGGCGATCACGTTACGGACTACGGCGCCTTGACTCGCGCCTGCCAGCCCATGGGTGGAGTCCAGGCCTGCCGGACCTGTCCTTCGTACGACGGATCGGCGGCCGGCAGCGATGATGTGACGACGGCTCGCACATAGAGTTCGCGACCGGTCAATTGATACGTGGGATGCAGCCCTTCGACTTCGCCGAGCACGCGACCAACGTCGGCCGAGTAGCGCCGCGTGGCTCGCACGGCTTCGCCCTTGTCGTCTGTCGCCTCCTCGCTGCGTCGTAGTCGTCCGTGGTGCCCAGGAATTGCGTCGTGTACGTCGCGTTCTCGTCCGGACGGATGTCTAACTCCAGGTATCCTCGCTCGGCGTCGTATCGAACGTCGTCCAGGTAGACCCCGCTGCTGGCGTACATATCGCCGCGGCGCAGCGCCCGCACCAGACTCTCCGGCGTCAGGTGGGTGGCCCGGACCATGGTCCAGCCTCGGCCTGGGCGGGCGCTTTTGGGATGCTGATGGTAGTCGTGCGAGTCGTCGGTGGCGATCCCATATAACGGGGCCGCGCCAAGTTGTCCGACGCGGATCGTGTTGGCGACGTCCCACAGCCGCTCCACGTTGACGTGGCTGGCGTCGCCCAACTGATTTACGCCCGGATGGCCATTGTAGACTTCGAAGAACCGCTCGGAAACAACCGCGGCCAGGTCTTCGGCCGTAATCGCAAAGCCGAAATTGGGATGGTTCAGGTGCACGATAATCTCGCGCCCGCTGCGGCGAGCCTGCTCCTCGACGGCTCTCACATTGTTGGCGATGGCTTCGCGGACGGTGGTGCCACCGAGGGGCTGGATGACCGTTTCGATGTTGGTGGCGTTCAAATGGACCGGCACGTGCTCCGCCTGATCCGATATCTCTTCGCTCGGCACGATCAGGAAGGCGCCCCGCTCTTCGACCAAGGCGCGGTACTCGCTGATTGGCTTCAGGCGGATCTCTTCGGCCGCGCCATCGGTGCCGCCGCGCCGCTCGACCCAATCGGCCCCGAACCTCGCCAGGTATTTTTCAAGCGCCTGCGTTCCCGCCCGCTGCGTCAGGGTCTCTAATTTCATCCAGCGCGACCCCTCGCTGAGCACGTTGTGGTCCGAGATGGCCAGAAAATGGTAATCGTGTTTGCGATACCATTCGGCGATCATCTCCGGAAAATCGTTGCCGTCGCTCCACAGCGAGTGCGTGTGCAGGTTGCCCTTCCACCAGCGTGGCTGCGGCTCGGAGGCGATCTCGTCGGCGTCCGCTGGGACCACCTCGCCTGGAAACAGGCAGGCCAGGCAAACACAAAGGTTAAAGCGGCGGCGTCGGATCAGCATGATTGGATTAACTGCCAGGAATTTTGATCCGCTCGCGGCCCGTTGTCAACGTTTCGGGACCGCCTTTTTGGGTGTTCTTGATCCTGAAACGACCCCGGCGAACGCCCAGATACGCCCAGTTTCGTCTCCCTCGCGGGCCTGACAAAACGCCAGGAGCGACCCCTTGGGTGACACGATCAGCGCGGGGATTCGATAGATGTTGACGTTGTCGATGCCGCTTGCCAACAGGTCCTGCTGCGTGAAGAAGGGCTCCTCCGCCCGAAGGCAGGCAGATGCCGCCAGCAGGATGGCAACCGTGAGACGAAATCAGGATGTCGTTTTCATGGACTGAACTCCTCGACTCAGGGTCGTCGGTCAACGAAATAGTTGGGTAGCGAAACTTGTCCTCACCGCATCGTCGTCGATTTTTTCACGGATTCGGCTGATAGTGCTCCATCGTGTTACGAACCGCAGATTCAGTTCAGCGCGTCCCCAACCGGATCGCCAAGGGACTGATGCCTAATCAATCCTTCAACCCCCATCTATCCGCGGTAACTTCAAGAGTCTTGCTTCCTTTGTATCTATTATAGATGGTGTGCATCTGTTCGATGTTGTCGAAGTAGCCGACGATGTGGGCGGCGCTGAAGGACTCGCCCGCTTTCACCGGTCGACCATGGACTTCCTCAATCATTATCAGGAAATCCCCGGGCCACTGGGCGCACCATGCTTCGTAAACAACCGAGGGGTCGAGCGTCATCCCCGCCAGCCAGGGACCGTCCTTGCCCGTCTCCTTGTCGCGGATGTGGTAAGCACGGATGAAGTGGTCTGGCTTTTTCTTGGGGTCGCGGCGGTAGTGGAACTTCGTGTCGGGTGGAAACGGTTCCAAAAACTCGCTGGACGGGATGCGCAGACCTTCGGGTCTGCCCAGATAACTGAGATACATCTCACTGAAGGTGTCACCCTTCTTGTGGCGGACGCAGCCCGGGGTATCGTTGCGGAGGAACATCTCCTCCGAATCGTTGACGCTATCGATCTTATCCATCAGCACGAAGAATCGTTCTCCCTTGGGAAACACGACGAGTTGCGTCCACTGCGATCCGGTTTTGCGGCCTGGAGCGGCGAATTCGTATTTGTAAGTCGTCCGAACCGCGATGAAATCGGGACCGCGAATGGTCTCGGGCCGCACGGGTTTCATCCACGGGCAGAGTTGCGGGCCCTCGACCATGCGTTTCCGATAGGTGCTCCCGTGGAGGCTGATCGCCATCGCCTTTCTGTCCGGGTCGGTCTCATTCGTGTGCCACAAATAGCGTCCGATCCCGGGAGTGTTCTGGTCGGCGATAATCTTGTCGGCATAGGCTTCGTCGCTCCCCGCTTCCAACAGCCAGTCCACGACCATCAGCCCATCGCCCAACTCGCGAAACCCCGAGCGCTTGTCGAGAAACGAACCCTTTTCGATACCCGTCATCCACTTCTTGGGGTTGTTCTTGGCGATGACCGCTTCGAGCATATCGGTCTCGATCTTGATCGATCGCTCATCCTCAATGACGCTGCCCCACGACTCGGAATCGGAAGGTTTCGTGGGCGCTTCTACAGGTGATTGCGCCAGATTGATTCCCCCATGAACTACTGCGAAAAAACAAGAGATCGCGGCCAGCTTTGTGGTTGAGATTCCGCCATTAGGTATTACTCGCACTGGAGTTCTCCTTTCAGAAGCAGGCGGTTAGGTGGCATTCGCATTGTGCCTGAAAACAGACGCCCTTGATAGGCCGCCATGTTCCACGCACGGCGATAGACCGCATCAGGCGTGGTGTCGACGCAGCCCACCGAAGTCCATTTCAGGTCGCCGCCGTAGCGGAAGATCTCCGCCAGCGGCAGCATTCCTCCGTAGAGCTTGCCCTTGAATTCCGCCATGCCCTGCACGCCGTCGAAATCAGCAGGCCCCCCTCGGCCGCAATCAGGCTGAATCTCATCACTGGTCCTTCCCGAGGAATGGGTATCAACGAAGTCTACTCGTACGACTGCAAATAGTGATCGTGACGAATCCGCGGCTCGAACGCGTACAGGTTCGCGTTCTGCAGATGAACCCGAAGCTGGATCGGTTGTTCCTGTAACAGGTGACAGTCCGGGTTGCCTTTCCCTATCACCACGGGCTGAAGATTGCGTCCTGCTCGATCTAAAACAACTCGCTAATCACCTCGCCATGATCCACGGCAATCACCGGTCTGCCCGAGTGATCCAGGAAATGCTGTGACGGATCAACGCCCAGCACCCTGAAGATCGTGTGATGAAGATCTCCCGGGCGAAGCGGATGTTCTTTGGGGGTTTCGCCGAGCCGGTCTGTCGAACCGATAAGTCGCCCGCCCTGAATGCCGCCGCCGGCAACAAAGCAGGCGATGGCATTGCCCCAGTGGTCGCGACCGGGAGTGCCTTTGCTCAGCGGTGGGCCACCGTTGCCACCGTCGTTCATGCGGGGCGTGCGGCTGAATTCACCGCAGAGAACCACCATGACTTTATCGAGGATGCCACGGTCTGACAGATCGGTCAGCAGGGCGTACACAAGCTGGTCAATTTTCGGCAGGTAGTTTTCCATTCCGGCCTTCAGGTCCCAGTGATGATCCCAGCCTCCGAAGTGGCACGATACGAATGTGCTCCCGGCTTCGACAAGGCGGCGAGCCAGCAAGGCGCTCTGTCCCCAAGAGTAGCGGCCGTAGAGTTCCCTCGTTTTCGCATCTTCCTTCGACAAATCGAACGCTTCACGAGTCCTGGTGCCGGTCACCATTTCGAATGCCGTGCGATCGAATTGGTCCATCGCTTCAATCATGCCGCTGGAATCGGCTTCTCGGCGGAGACTATCGATCGAAGTCAGCAGACTTCTTCGATCATTCAGACGGTCAATCGTCAGATCCTTCGCCAGACCGATGTTCTGGACCTGGAAATTGTCGGCGTTCGGATCGCCGTCCGTTTCAAATGGGTTGTGATGAACTCCCAGGTAGTTTCCAGCGAAGTAACCGGGTCGCAGTCCGATGCTCATACCGTAAGGTACAGCCACGTTAGCGGGCACGCCGGGTTGCCTGGGGCCTGTCATCTTTGTCGCGATGGAACCGAAGAACGGATGCTTGCCTTTTTGGCTGGCTCCGCTAACACCTTCGCCCCGCCCCGTCAGCATCCAGTGACCGCCGGTGAAATGGTCGCTGTTGTCGTGATGCAGCGTACGTATCACCGAAAACTTGTCGGCGATTTTCGCCTGCAGAGGAAACAATTCCGTAACTTGCATGCCGGGCACGTTGGTGGAAATTGGCTTCCAGATTCCACGGTACTCTGCCGGAGCTTCCGGCTTCATGTCGTAGGTATCCATGTGCCCCGGGCCGCCGTCCAGCCACAGCAGGATGACCGACGTGTCTTTCTTCGCACCTCCCTGCTCTGCCGAACGTTCCTTCGCCGCAAGAATTTGCGGAAGCCCGATCGACGCCATGCCGGCAACGCCAATCTGGACGAAGCTCCGACGCGAGTATCCATCACAGTATGCCGGTGAACGGCCAGCGTTGATGCGAAGCATGATCGGTTCCTGAGGAAGCAGACAGGTGGGATCGTTGTCTGGCGTGAACCGTCGGGAGTCGGTCGATTGGGAGCGGTTGTTTCCCGAAGGATACACTCCAGATCGGCGGGGAGTCAATTGTAGACATTCCACCACCGAATGAGAGCGCCGTTGCCATGACTGACATACGGAAGCATCGAGCCAATTGACGGGTCCGTTATCTCTGCAAGGGTGCAATCCAGGAGAACTCCAAGGGGCCGGCAATGAGGCCCCTCGGTCGCCCGAACGCAAGGCGAACCTTGATGGTCCGGCCGCGACGACATCGAGCCGATCCGGTAGAATTGTCGTTAGACGCGATTCAACCTTGGGTGCAAGGCCCGATGAGAGCCGACGGCGGAACTGGCCGCGTGGTTCGTTGGAGCTGTCCGCTGGACGGCCAAAGAAGAATCCTCGCCCAGGCGAGGATTTAACCCTTGGGGGAATCAGGCATCAACAAGAGCCAATCCGCCGGTTGCGCCGGGGTTGCGCCGTTCGGTCATGCGATCAGTGCATGAAAACAGCATTGCCGTAACTCTCGTTGCAGCAAGCCTGTATAAGTCGGGGAGACAGGA
>SXHS01000207.1 GCA_005773145.1 Planctomycetaceae bacterium
CATGTCGTTGGTCGGGTGGTTGTGGCACTGAACGCATTGCAGGTGCGTTCCAAGAAATACCTGTGCCGTCTTGGCGGTGATCAACGTACGCCTTTCATTTTCGTTCGCCAGAACGAAATTCACCGCGCCGTTAAAAGGTTGATGAGTCGGCCGATTGTGGCCGGTGGCCGTCAACAGCTCATAGGCCATTTCGTCGTATGGCTTGTTGACCCGTAACGCAATTGCCAAGTACTCCTCCAGAGCCGTACGATTCACGCTATTGTCGGTCCCCTCACCGCCATCTCGGCCGATGAGCAGATTGGCCCAAATGGTTGTCCAATGGCGCCGATAGTCCACTTCGTGCGCGTCGTCCGACAACAGTTGTCGCACCAGATCGGCCCGCTTGGTCGGTTTTCGCAGCGAGATATAGGCCTGCGCCTCGTCGGCCGTCGGAATGCGACCCAACGTGTCCAGATACAAGCGGCGACACCACTCGCCGGGGGTTGCGTCCATCGACGGACGCAACGCATGGTCCGACCAGCTCTGGGTCACCAAGACATCGATCTGAGCCACCACTTCACGGACGTCTAAGACCCGGCGAGATTCGGGTGATTGGGCAGCGGTGCCAGACGTTTCCGCTGGGACATCGCTCCCGCCAGGAACTGCGGCGAACAAAGACGCTGCTCCGAATAGAAGCCAAGAGAGGAGCCAATACCAAGTGGCCGCGTACCGTCCGCCAGCCCTGCAAGTCCCGCCAACGCTAGGAATAGCGCCGAGAATTTTTTTCACGGCCCCAGGAAGCCGGCCGGTCATGTGGCATGCAATACCCATGGAGATGCCGCATTATGATACACGTGTATCGGTACGATACAATCAGAACAAAACAGGCGAGGTGAATCGCTGGCTCAACGCCGGCCTTCACCTCGCCCTTTGTTTCGCGTGACCATCGCTGGGGACGGCACCACGGGTCTCGAGTTCCTCTGTTCCCAATCCCTCAAGACCCGTGATTTGTCCGCAAAAATCAGCCAACTGTCACCCAAGGCCTTCTCTGGTCACGGGCCAAACTGGCCCCGCCCTTCTCTTGTCCGGCCCCCTTGCCTCTATCAAACCGTTCCGGCAGCTTGATGTGGCTATCGGTCCCTTTCAGCAAACGGCGTGCCAGATTCTTGCCAAGATATCGGGTGGTCCGGTCCGGGCGTGGGCGCGTCTTGGAAAGGGTCGATGGTTTCGCCCGATGGGAACCCGCCGTGAACCACGCGGGCACTCCCATCGGTTATAACAAACAATAGAGAACCGTGGGGATCCTAAAGTAACGGGGGGCCGAAGCAGTCGCCGTGAGCCCCACCGGCAAGTCCATAGCACGGGAAGCGAGTGATGGTCATGAGCGATTGGATCGAGGTGGGTGCCAAGGCGCCCCTCTTCACGGCGGAGGCCGATGACGGATTGAAGGTCAAGCTGGCCGATTTACGGGGCAAGCCGGTCGTGCTTTTTTTCTACCCCAAGGATGACACGCCGGGGTGCACGCGGGAGGCTTGTGCTTTTCGGGATTGCAAGGATGCCCTGCGACGATTCGGGGCGTATGTGATGGGCATTAGCCCCGACGACGTGGCAAGCCATGCGCGCTTTCGTGACAAATTCGCATTGAACTTTCCCCTGCTGGCCGACCCCGACCACCAGATTGCCGAGAAGTACGGGGCTTGGCGCGAGAAGAACATGTATGGCAAGAAGTCGATGGGGATACAGCGCAGTACCTATCTGATCGACGCCGAGGGAAAGGTCGCGCAGGTATGGCCACGCGTCCAAGTCGACGGGCATGACCAACAAGTGTTGGATGCGTTACAGGACCTTGCCAAACGCGATTAGCCCACCACCAAGAGTGGCATAGGCTTCCAGCCTGTGGGGCCAAGAGTGGCATAGGCTTCCAGCCTGCGAAGATTCCCAGATCGCTTTCAAGGAAAAAGTCGCCGACTACGGGTCTGCCAGATCAACGGTCAGTTCAATCAATCGCAGGTCATTCGCCTGAATGGCCGAGTCCAATTCGGTTGCGAAACTTTCCAGCGTATCGCAGCGACAGGCGGGGATGCCGTAGGCGCGGGCGATCGTTTGAAAGTCGGGGTTCCACAAGTCCACTCCGAACCGTTGACCGCCAAAATTACGATCTTGTCCGGCGCGTAGGGCCCCATATCCGCCGTTGTTGCAGAGCACGATGGTGATGGGAGTGCGCTCCTGGACGGCGGTTGCCAGTTCAGGTCCGGTGAACTGGAAGCCACCATCGCCGATGACGCAGATCACGTTCTTGTTGGGATGCGCCAACTTAGTCCCAATGGCCTGTGGGAGGGCTCCTCCAAGACCACCGTAGCCCATGGGATACTGGAACGAACGCGGCTGCCACGCCCAGCCGCAGCGGTACACCCAGTATCCCAGATTACAGCGGTCACAGATCAATACGGCGTCATGAGGCACGACGCGGTGCATCACATCGACGGCCTGCATTTCCAGCGGGGACTTGGTGCGCCGGTTCGCGAGTCGCGCGGCTTCAGCCTGCTTCGCCCGCCCCCACCAACTAGCGGGCGTAGGCGAGGACGGCGGCATTTCGCCGAGCAAAGCCCGCAGCGTCTGGCGAGCGTCCCCGACAAGCCCGACTGCCGGTGAATAGGAGCGGCCCATTTCCGTCGGATCGATGTCAATATGAATCAACGAATCGCCCATACGTGCGGACCAGTTCGCGGTATCCTCCTGCTTGAACATGGTTCCAATCGCCAGCACCACGTCAGCGGCGGCAATGAGTTCATTCACCTCCGTGGACAACGCGCCATCGATAGCGGCCACCTGGGGATGATCGGCGGGAATCAGGCCGCGCCCCAACGTGGTGTGGACCACGACGGCCCCCAGCCGTGCGGCCAGTTCGCGTACTTCGGCCTGGGCGTCACTGAGCGTGGCCCCGGTCCCAACCCACAGGAGCGGCCGTTGGGCTTGGGCCAGCCGGCTCGCGGCATCTCGCACAAGCTGCGCATCCGGTGTTGGCCGGCGAGCCGGCGTTGGCGCTACCGTGGCCACGGCCCCTTTCGCGGCCAGGATGTCGGCGGGAATCTCGCAATACACGGCCCCCGGTCGACCGCTGGCCAAGTAGTCCAAGAGCTCGCGAATTGTGGCCGGAATTTCTTCGACCCGGTCACAGCGAACGGCCTTACGGCAAACGGCCCGCATGATCTCCAGAGACTCGCCATAGTCATGCAATCCGCCCCGATTTCGCCCCACGAGATCCGAACGTACGGTGGAGCAGATAGCGAGCACCGACGAGGTATCGGTGGAGGCTTGGCCCAAGGGACTGGCCAAATTGGCGACGGCCGGGCCACTGGTGGCGGTCAGAACGCCCACTTTGCCGCTGGACCGGGAGTAGCCATCGGCCATAAACGCCAGTCCCTGCTCGTGCCGTGCGGAAACGTGTCGTAGCTGGCCGGCATGTTGCCGCAGGGCATCGTAGAGCGGCAAATTGTGGCCACCGGGGATGCCAAAAATGGTATCTACCCCCTCGGCCAGCAATTGGGCAATTACGGCCTGTCCTCCGGTCATCGTTTGCGGGCTATTCATAAGACGATTACACCTTACTCAGATCGATGGGCAACATGAAGGATCGGCGCCGCCCGGTGGCGGTTTCGCATGGCGAGTTTAGGCCCGTTGCGTGGGTGCCACAAGGGCGGTCCAGCTCGTGGCTGGCTGGACGTAACTTCAGACGGCAAGTATTATGAGGTCGCCAGTCTGCGGTGTGTGGTCGCAAGCCATTGTCCTTAGCGGCTCCCCGGTTTGCCTCGACTGGTCGTGTTGGCTGTAACCCGTCGCCATGGGGAATTGGATCCGATGTCACAGACTGAAACCGCCCGCCTTGCGCCGATTGAGATGATCGGTGTTCAAACCCGACTCAACCACGAAGAAGAGCAGACCATTTTGCGAGTGCTGCGTGAGGCCAAGACGTTGGCCACGGGGCCCGAGGGGGATGCCTTCGAGAAAGAGTTTGCCGCCTTCCTCGGTGCCGGAGACGCAGCGGTCTTGTCGAGTTGCTCGGGGGCCCTCGAGCTAGCGGCAATCATGACCGGGTTGAAGCCTGGCGACGAGGTGATTGTACCGGCCCATACCTTTGTGGCAACAGCCGTTCCTTTCGCACGTACCGGCGCACGGATTCGCTGGGCGGACATCGATCCCGACACGCGTGTGATGAGCCCGGCTTCGGTGCAGCAGTTGGTCAACGAACGCACCAAGGTGATGGTGCCCGTTCATCTGTACGGCTTGCCTTGCGACATGGATGCTTTGTTGAAGATCGCCGAGCCACGTGGCATACAGATTGTCGAAGATTGCGCCCAAGCACCGGGCGGCCGTTACAAGGGACGCCGTGTCGGCAGCATTGGCCACTTCGGTTGTTTCAGTTTCCACACGCACAAAAACATGTCCACGCTTGGCGAAGGAGGCATGTTGGCCGTGCGTGATCCGCAGCATGCGGTCTTGGCTCGACGCCTGCGATGGATGGGCAATTGGCCGTTTGAGGGGACGCGTGACAGGTATTGGGTGCCTGCCATGGGTAATTTGGTTCCTCCGATGCCCGGACAATGGCCGTTGAATTACTGCCTCAGTGAGCCGCAATCGGCCGTGGGACGGTTGTTACTAAAGCGAATCGACCGTATCAACGCACAGCGGCGCGAGCAGGCCGCCCGTTTTCAGGCCCACTTTGCGGATTACCCAGAAATGGTCTTCCAAAAGGTGCCGGACCAATGTGAGCACGTCTATCACCTGATGTCCGCCCGCTACGATGGCCAGGCATACGGCAAGACCCGCAACGATGTGATTGCCTACTGCTATGAAAAGTATCGCCTAAAACTGATTGTTCAATACTGGCCGTTGAATCGATCGGACCTGTTCCGCAGCTTTGGATTTGACGAGGCCCATGTGCCTGAGACCGATCGTTTCTTTGACAACATGATCAGTTTCCCATGGTGGTCGGAGATGGGGGATGCCTTGGTGGACGACATGGCACAGCGCACCATCCGTGGCCTGGATGCGATGCGAGCGGGAGGCTAGCCGCCATGACGTCCGTTAAACTGCGCTCGGTTCCTGGAACTGATCTGCGCGTCTCGCCGATTTGTTTGGGAACGATGAACTTTGGCAACCCGGTTGCCAAGCCGGATGCCATTGCCCTGGTGCATTGGGCGCTGGACCATGGCATTAACTTCATCGATACGGCCGACATTTACGAAGGCTATGACCGCAAACTGGGTACGGCTGGTGGTGTGGCCGAACAGATTCTCGGCGAGGCCTTGGTGGGACGCCGCGACCAGGCGGTCATCGCGACCAAGGCCGGCAATCCTGTCTCAGGGCCCGATAGTCAAGCGGATATTGGACGCGCTCATCTTGAACGTCAACTCAATCGCAGTTTGAAGTTTCTGGGAACTGACTACGTCGACTTTTTTGAGTTACACCGGCCCGATGGCCGAACTCCGCTGCAGGAGTCCGTTACCGCGATGGCCGATTTCGTGCGGGCGGGAAAGGTACGCCATTGGGGATTCTCGAACTTCGGAGCGGATGATATTCGCCAGATGGTGGATCTCTGTCGGCAACACGGATATCCGCGCCCCGTCGTGAGCCAACCGCACTATAGTTGGCTCCAGCGAGACCCTGAGAAAGACCATCTCCCTGCCTGCCGTGAACTGCAGATCTCCGTCACACCGTATCGGGTGCTGGAAGGGGGATTGTTGACCGGCAAATATCGTCACGGTCAGGCACCACCGGCAGGTAGTCGCATGGCGGAAGGAGTCTGGCTGAGTTCGCCCGATGACACCAAATTCGCGCAACTCGAACAATTCTCGCGCGAGGCTGAGGCTGCCAAACTGACTCCTATGCAGTATGCCATCCAGTGGGTATTGAACCAACCCGCTATCATTTCGTGTGTCGTCGGTATCAAGCGGCCCGAGCAACTGCTGGATATCCTGTCGCTCGGATAATGCGGCCTGCTACTATTTCCACGGATGCTGGTTGGAAACGCATCGGACACACCTCACGCCGTTGCGATTGAGCGGCGGCATTACCACAAGGACGCATTCCCATGAGCCCGTCTCACTGGTTCGTCGCCAAGGCTGATCTAGCATCGTACGCGGTGGCGCTGTTGTTACTTGTGGCGTCCCCCTCGGCTCCTGTCTTCGGCGAGGAGGCCGGGGCGCTGGAGTACCCAGGACTCGTGCTGGGACGTGATTGGCCCTGGTGGCGAGGTCCGTACCGAAACGGAATGGTCAATACGTTGACCGGAAACGGGTTGGCCGGTGCTGAGCTGCCAATCGTTTGGAAGTCTCCGATCGGCGGACGAGGCCATGCGTCACCAATTGTCGTCGGCGATCGAATCTATCTGACAACAGCCCTCGAGGGTGACAAATCAAAAGAAGGGATTCAGGCCGTGCTGGCATTCGATCGCCGGACGGGGCAGCAGGTCTGGCGTACCGATGTCAACCAGGGGGGCTTGCCCGAAAAGATTCATCGCAAGAACACGCACGCCACACCCACCCTGGCCAGCGACGGCCAGCGTCTCTATGTGGTGTTCGTGCACCATGACGCGGTGCATCTCACGGCCATGACGCTGGCGGGTGAGCAGCAATGGACCGTCACGGTTGGCCCGTTTCAGCCGCAGCGTTACGAATTTGGCTACGCACCTTCACCCGTCTTGTATCGTGAGTTGGTGATTGTGTCCAGCGAATTCGACGGCGACAGTGCCGTACGCGGTCTGGACCGATCGACAGGCAAATTGGTTTGGCGCACCCCCAGGCCGGTGAATATCTCCTACTCGACCCCCATGTTCGCCCATGTGGCGAATCAGGACCAATTGTTCATGAGTGGCGGAGGCCAAGTATGCAGTTACGACCCGGCCACCGGTAAACAACTGTGGGCTACGGCTGGGACGACTGCAGCGACCTGCGGCACCATGGTCTGGGACCAAGACGTGGTCATGGCCAGTGGCGGATATCCTGATCCTGAAACCACTGCGGTACGTGCTGATGGCAGCGGCACCGTCTTATGGAAGAACAAGCAAAAGTGCTACGAACAGTCGATGTTGGCTCATAACGGCTACCTGTATGGCCTGACCGATCGGGGCATCTTATTTTGCTGGCGCATCCAGGACGGGCATGAGATGTGGAAGGAACGCCTGGAAGGACCGGTGAGTGCATCCCCCGTGTTGGTTGGCGATCAGATTTACTGGGCCAATGAGAAAGGCTTATGCTACGTGTTTCGGGCAAATCCCGAAAAGTTCGACCTCATCACGCAACATCAATGGGGGGAAGAGGCCTTTGCCAGCCCAGCGGTCGTCGGGGGACAGTTTTTCATCCGCACCGCCACGGGGCATGACGCAGAACGGCAGGAATGGCTAATATGCGCCGGCCAGACATCCGACACGAACAAGTGATTTGAGATCTGAGATTTCAGATCTGAGATCTGGAATCTCAAATCCGATTCCACTCTACAACGGCTCGGGTTCTGTCGACTCGCTGGAATCGGGCGCAGGACTTTCATGAGGCCGCGGCAGGTCAACCGGTTCGAGTCCAATATCCTGGTGCTTGTACTCGCCGAGGTTTTGTCCGCCACCGTCCTGCAGCTTGATGCCAACGGCATAGATGACCCATCCTTGAGGCACCCGCTTAAGGATCAAGGAATTGCTGTTGTAAGGATCCACAATTACCTCGGCCGGCAGTCCTAAATCGGTCACCTGAGGCGTGTCCTGGATGCCCTGGGCCTCGCGACGCTGGATGGCGTTGAGGACGCGTAGGGCTCGCAAGTGCGTCAACGTTAACAACGTCGACTGTTGCACGGTTTGCACAGCCGGAGCAAACTCCTTGGTGGCGGCACCCGACTGCTGATAAAGGTCAAGCACCTTCTGACGAGCCGCTGCGTCTGCATAGGGCCGATCGACAACGTCGATCATGGCCTGGATCAGCTCCAAATAGTGCAATTGCTGATAGGTGATGGTCCCAAACCAAGCCGACTGGGAGGGGTGGGGATTCGCGATCCGTTCTTGGAAGCGGGCGACGCCAACGGCTCGTTCTTGCCCCAGCGCGACGCGGCAATCGCGGACCAGATCGTGCTGTGTCAGCTCAGCATCCAAGCTCGCACGTGGTGCGTCACCCACAGGGCCCGATCGCAAAATACGATTGGTGAGTTGAATCGCCGTTCCACGGGCAGCGAGCGTCATCACGTAATTCGCGACCGTGGGTTGTTGTTGATACAGCCGAATCAATCGAAACATGGCCAAGCACGTGTCGAGGGCTGGTTCAAATTGTTGGTCGGCCAATTGCACCAATGCATGGTACCGCAACACGCGTATGGTGGCCTGTGCCGATAGCATGGCGGATTGGACGCCGTCGAACACCGACTTGGCATCCGTCAAATCGAGTTGTGGATCGTAGGCCGTCATGTGCGAGGCCTCGATCAGCGCTGGCACCGTTTCAGGATGCTCGGCCAGAGCGGTCCGCATCGCCTGCAAAATGGTGTCGTTGACGCGACCAAAGAAAAAGGCGTCTTGGTCAACGCTGGACTCTTCGTCAACCACCGCCAAGACCTGTTTGTCGAGCGCCGTCACCTCGGGCTGCGCCATTTTCAAGAAGGTGGCCGCGTTGTTCTCGGCGGGGACCGCCTGCGGTGCCAATTCGGCCAATGCTACCGGGTGCCCTTGGCGCTTCAGAGCGTCGAGTTCCCCCGTGACCCGCAGATTGGCCGCCAGATTGGCCAATTTCCAGCCGGCAACGCCAACCACAAACGCCGCGCCGACTAACGCCAGGGCTATGAGACCACGTTTGACGCGCAACATGCCCGCTCGCTTTTCGTAGGACTGCCGATGCTTGATCGACTAACGCTTGGAGAACTGAGTGCCGCGCCGTGCACCGCGGAGCCCGTATTTCTTGCGTTCCTTCATGCGGGAATCACGGGTGAGGTGACCGCCATCGCGCAAGGGCGGATAGGCTTCCATATCGTAGCTGCATAGGGCGCGGGCAATCGCCATCTTGGCCGCACCCGCCTGTCCGGTGCTCCCGCCGCCGTTCACACGGATGGTGACATCGACTTGGTCCAGCTTTTGCGCAGCGACGAGTGGTGACAGCAACTCGCTGCGGTCCTGCTCATTGGGGAAATAACTCTCCAGCGGACGTCGGTTCACCAGGATCTTGCCCTGGCCGGCACGAATTCGAACTCGCGCAACGGCCGTCTTGCGACGTCCCGTACCGAGGGCTTCACCTGTACGTTTATCTCGTTTTACAGCTACCATCGGTTTCTCTCACATTCCAACAATTTCAGTTGCACTCGGTTCAATTTCAGTTGGCTCATCTAAGCCCGCGCGACAGCGATCGCTACTGACCATTCGCACCCTGGATCGTTAGGGGTTCGGGCATCTGAGCTTGATGCGGGTGATCGGGCCCAACATACAATTTGAGCTTCGACAACATTTGCGTGGCCAAGCGATTCTTGGGGAGCATGCGCCGCACTGCATCGTATAGGACGCGTGTGGGATTGCGATCGACACGATCGTGGGCCGATTCGGTACGCAGGCCGGTGTACCCCGTGTACCAGGTGTACGTTTTTTTATCCCACTTATTGCCCGTCAAACGAACCTTCTCGCAATTGACCACGATCACAAAGTCACCCGTGTCCACATGCGGTGTGTAAATGGGCCGGTGCTTACCCATCAGCCGAACGGCAATGTCGCTGGCCAAGCGGCCGACGACCAGGTCCGTGGCGTCCACGATGTGCCACTTCCGCTCAATTTGGCCCGGTTTGGCCATGGTGGTCCGCTGCGAGACGGTTTTCGTATTCGCCCCCATCACTCACTCTCCCCTGCCAGCTACGACACTCGAGTCACACGCCATGAGTCACACGCCCCGCGTCGCAAGCTCTGAGTCGCAAGCTCTGAGTCCACACATCGCATATCACACGGGCCGCATACCTAGGCCCCGTACCTACGGGTCCCGGGTACCGACAGACTATCGGCAAACCACGCATGGTACCGGATAGGAAAAAGGGCTTCAAGGTGGCCGTATCGAGTTTTCCCGCCGGGCGGGCCTTCGGGCCGGGGCGGGCATGCCTTACGATAGCATTTCGAGGCGGCGGCGCGGCCCCAAAGGCCGGCCACGCATGGTGAATCGCGAGCGGCCGATCCGAGCGAGACGCTCGAGCCGAGGAATTTGGGGGCAAGACGCGGCGAATCCGGCCGGTCGGGGCCTGCGGAAATTGGGGGAGAGCCATGAAAATTGGGACGGCAGCCGAGACGTTTCCGGGGGAACGGCGCGTGGCAATGGTTCCCGACACGGTGCCAGCACTCATTAAGACAGGCCTCGAGGTGCTCATTGAGACCGGGGCGGGCGAGCGGGCCGGCTTTGGCGATCAGGCCTATCGCGACAAGGGTGCACAGATCGTTCCCGACCGGCGCACCGCCCAGGCCGCCGACATTGTCGTTCAGGTCCGCTGCGGTGGGGTGGCGACCGGCACAGCCAACGCCGATTTGGGTACCTGGCGTGGCGATCAGGTGCTCATTGGCATGTGCGACCCGTTGGGATTTCCAGCGGCGTGCCAGCGTCTGGCCGAAACGGGCGTTACCCTCATGGCGCTGGAGTTGGTGCCACGGATCACAAGGGCGCAGAGCATGGACGTGCTCTCGTCGATGGCCACCGTGGCGGGCTATCGGGCGGTCCTGCTGGCCGCGCTCGAATTGCCTCGCATGTTTCCGCTGCTCATGACCGCCGCCGGCACGCTCAAACCGGCACGAGTCTTTGTTATCGGGGCAGGCGTTGCTGGCCTGCAGGCGATGGCCACGGCTCGACGCTTGGGGGCAATTGTCCAGGCCTATGACGTGCGCGCCGCAGCCAAGGAACAAGTCGAAAGCGTTGGTGCCCGCTTCGTGCAGATGGAGTTGAAGCCCGGCGATGCGGAAGATCGTGGCGGCTATGCTAAGGCCATGGACGAGGCGTTTTACGAAAAGCAACGCCAACTGATGGCGTCCGTCGTCGCTGAGAGTGATGTGGTGATCACAACGGCGGCAATTCCAGGAAAGGCCTCGCCGCGCTTGGTGACCGCAGAGGCCGTACACGCCATGCGTCCCGGATCGGTCATCGTGGACCTGGCAGCTGAACGGGGCGGAAATTGTGAATTGACCAAGGCGGACCAACGCCTAGTGGCCCATGGCGTCACGATCCTTGGCCCCACCAACTTGCCGGCCGAGATCCCCTACCACGCCAGTTTGATGTTTGCCAAGAACATCACCCACTTCGTGCAAAACATCGTCCGTGATGGGACGCTGCAATGGTCGGCTGACGATGAGATCATTCGCGATAGCACGGTCGCGCGCGGAGGCCAGATCACCCACCCGCGTGTCCGCGAACTCTTGGGACTTGGCCCCACCAGCTAGCGCCGGTTGCAGCCCTGACGATGCAATCGTTGCGTAAATTCCATACATCCCGCGCATTGGTCGCGCCTTAAGCGCGGCGCGCGACCATCCGATACGGGTACCTGTGGCTGTTACAGCCTACGCAACCGGTCTTAAGTGGCCCGTTCTGTCCAGATTGCGATTCATTCTGCCCCAAGTTCGAGTCGCATAATGCCCGATGGTAATCTACGACGCCTGGAGAAAACAGGAATCCTGTAGCTACCTTACCATTTGACGAGAAGAATCCGACTGTGACTGCAACTGCCGATTTTCCGCGTCTGTTTTCGGAGACGCCTGCCCATGTCGAACCGCCGCATGACGACACCTTATCGTCGGTGTGCCGCGCGTTTCATCAAGCAACTGGCTGGCAGCTCTTTCACGAGGGCCAGAACCACGGGCCGGCGGGCGCCTGGTCCATGACCATTCCCACGTCGGCTACTGGGGGCAGTCCGAGTCACCTGATCATGCAGCCGCCCACGTCCGACGCGGTGGCGCCAGCGGTTCCCATTTCCAAGGCACAAGCCCGGGCACTTGCCGAGTCGGTGGGCCAGCTCGCCGTAGAACTTGCCCGCACGCAAAGTGTCCTTCGGCAGCGCGAAACAGAATTGGCGACCGCCATCCCCTTTGCCATCGAATTGGGCCTTAACAACTCGCAGTTGGCAGCCCGCTTGGAAACCATCCTGCGGGACGGTGCGATTGCGATGGATTGTCAGGCAGCCGGACTCTATATGTTGGATGATGCGACCAGCCAGCTGAAGTTGCGAGTCCAATGGGGACTCTCGCCCAAACGTTTCGCGGCTCCAGCACGTATCCTCAGCGATGCCGTTGCCGATCTCGAGGCGCTATGTGGCGATGTGGTGACTTTGGATACACGCGCCGAGGTCCAACGGTGGCAAGCACCCGAAGATTTCTCGGCAGCAGCCTGCGTGGCCGTGACGAGTTTGAGCGTCCCGTTGGGAACGATCTGGTTCTATTCCAAACGGGCTCGTAGTTTCTCCGCTCCTACCATCAAGCTCATGCAGGTGTTAGCCTCGCACATCGCAACCGAACTGGATCGTGAATCGCTCTGGCGCGAAACACGCCAGGGCGGTCGAACCACGGGCACGAGTTCGGCGTCCCAGGTGGCGGACATCCAATGGCAGCAAGCACAGCTGGCCCCCGTTGTCCCGCTGTTGGAGGGCTGGCAGGTATCTGCGGCACGTCAATTTGGGGAGGCGGCCGCTGGAGAATTACTGCACTGGTACGTGCCGGAAACCGGTCGCCTTTCGTTGACTTTGGGGCAGGCGTCGGGATCGGGATGGGTCGGGGCTCTATCGGCCGCCCGCTTGAGTGGTGCCCTGCAGAGCGAGGTGTTACGCGATCAGAAGCCGGAACAAATCCTGCTACATCTCAATCAACTCCTCTGGATGGCCTCCACGGGCGACCAACGGGCAGCCCTGCTGCAAGCACAACTCGACACCGATACGGGACTGTTAACTCTAGCCAGCGCCGGTACGGTCCGCGCGGTGTTGGTCCGGGATGGCCGAATGACGTATGTCGCGCCTTCACCAACAGGGGGGAACGCGTTGCTGGGATATTCCCCTGACAGCCTATGGCAGCCGGCTAGTTACCGTATGTCACGCGGGGATGTGCTTGTGTTGTTCAGTACCGAGGCCGATTCCGTGGAGTGGGACGCGTCGTCGACGGCAGCTCCATACGCCACGAGCGACAGGCCATCCGCAAGAGCCATCGACGTTATGGATCCTGCCGGCCAACCAGCTCCGTGCTGCGACGCTTTGGACTGGGACGAGGGGCCGTGGCGTCAGACTGCCAATCAAATTGCCGAGTTTGTCGCGCAGCAACAACTGGACCGCGCGGGTAAGCCCGTCCCCATCACCTCCACCCTCGTCGTGAAGCGAATGGCTTGACGCCCGCGAATAATGGCCTAGACTGATCCATCTCGGAACACGCCAAGCTGCGGGAATGGCGGAATTGGCAGACGCGCCAGGTTGAGGGCCTGGTGGGGGCAACCCCGTGGAGGTTCGAGTCCTCTTTCCCGCACTCCATTTGAGAATGGTTGCGCTTGAGAATGGTTGCGCGTACTCGCGCTACAAGCACACGCTACAAGCACGTGGCGCAAGCCAGTGAGTCCCCCCCGTGAATCGTCGTAAAGGCCCGGTCGTAAAGGCCCGACAGCGCGATGCGTTAAGGCTTGGTCAGCTTACGGTTTTTCTTGTAGATCGGCGAGGGCCACGGGGACAGGTGCAACTTCCGTTTGGGCGTGTTCAATCAGATAGGTGTAGCTGCTGAGTCCAGCTTCATAGAACTTGACGAAGCGGCCGGCTTCCCAATGGTCGATGCGCCCTTCTCGCACGGCCGTCTCCACGGCCGTTTGTAGTTGATGGATCAGACTGGCCTGGTTGTACTGGACATAGTCCAACACCTCGCGCACGGTATCCCCCTTGATGATCGTTTCCAGAGTGACTTCGCCCGTTTCGCTTAGATTCACGTGAACCGCGTTCGTGTCACCGAACAGATTGTGCAGGTCGCCGAGGATTTCTTGGTAAGCGCCTAGCAAAAAGGCTCCGAGGTAATAGGGGGTACTGTCGTAGGCATGGAGAGGCAAGGTTCGTCGCACATCGCGGTGATCGATAAACTGGTCGATCTTGCCGTCCGAATCGCAGGTGATGTCCGCCAAGACGCCGAAACGTGAGGGGCGTTCCGCCAGCCGGTGGATGGGCATCACGGGAAACAATTGGCCGATGGCCCAGCTATCCGGCATCGACTGAAACAGAGAAAAATTGCAGAAGTACGTATCGGAGAGCATGCGGTCCAGGCCTTGGAGTTCTTCCGGAATCTGGTCCAGGCCGTGCGCCAATTTGCGAATCTTATGGCAGATGGCGAAGAAAAGACGCTCTGCCGTGCACCGCTGGTCCAGCGGCAGATACCCGGTGCTGAACAGATTCATGGTCATGTCCAGCGCGAGCTGGGCATCGTGGTAGCTTTCCAAGATATTCCGCGGGCTGAGTTCGCGGTAGGTGAGCGCCAGATCGTGCAAAGGTTGCTCGGCCTGCTCGGGGACCTCGTGCGGAACGGGCTCGTTATCCCCTTGCGAGCAGACGCCGAGGACGCCAAACACGAGGGCTCCGTGGTAGGCGGCCAACGCCCGACCGCTCTCGGAGACGATATTGGGCTGCGGCACTCCTGCATCCTCGCAGACGCTGCGAATGTAATAGACCACGTCGTTGGCGTACTCTTGCAGCGTGTAATTAACGCTGGATTCAAAATTGGTTTGCGAGCCGTCGTAGTCGACGCCCAAACCGCCTCCAACATCCAGATAGCGCAGGCCGGCGCCCCGCTTGACCAGATCGGTGTAGATGCGTGCCGCTTCGTTGATCGCACCTTTCAAGAAGCGAATGTTGGTGATCTGACTCCCGAGATGGAAGTGGAGTAGCTGAAAGCAATCGGCCATGCCACGGGACTGCAACTCATCGAGTGCCCGCAGGATCTCGCCGACGGTTAGCCCGAACTTCGACCGATAGCCGCCGGAGGACTGCCAACGTCCCGCGCCGCGCGAGGCCAATTTCACTCGCATGCCAATCGATGGCCGCACGCCGATTCGTTCGGCTTGGCTCAGGATCAAATCGAGTTCCGTGAACTTTTCCACGACGGGAATCACCTGTCGGCCCATTTTTTGAGCCAGCATGGCCATTTCGATGAATTCCGAATCCTTGAATCCATTGCAGATAATAGGTGTGCTGGCATCCGTCATGGCAATCACGGCCAGCAACTCCGGCTTGCTGCCGGCTTCCAAGCCGAAGCCATATTGTTTGCCGTGGTGCAGAATTTCTTCCACGACTTGGCGTTGTTGGTTGACCTTGATGGGATAGACGCAGATGTAGCGGCCTTGATAATCGTGATCCTCGATAGCCCGGGCGAACACATCGTGGATCTCACGCAACCGGTCTTTCAAGATTCCGTTGAAGCGAATCAAAATCGGCAGATTCACACCACGGATCTGCAATCGATCGATCAACTGCTTAATATCGATCCACCGATCCGGATGCTTGTCGGGATGGGCGCGCAGATTGCCGTTGGAACCGACTGAGAAATAGCCCTTTCCCCAACGAGCCACGTCGTACAGTTCATTCGCATCGGCGGTGGACCAGCGGCGAGAGGAATCATCAATCATCGGTTTGCCTCAACCCTATCTGTTGATCGGGAGCCTGCACCATCACGCCTCCGGGCGCGCCCGGCCATTGGCAACGGGATCCTGCGGGACCACATTCTTGTACCAGGAACGAAGACGCAACGAAAGGCAGGAGTCGTGCCAGGAGATGTGGTGTTGCTCAAGATCCGAACGATTTCATGACCACGAAGATGAGCAAGAGGAACAGGACGAAGCCACCCAGCCCGATGGCGATCCAGGCCCCCAGCGGCATTTGTTGGCGTTTGATGGGGGGCAGTTTTTTTTCCACCGCGACTTTTCCGCCGCGAATCAACGCTTCGTCGGCTGAATCGTCCAGCGGTTTTAATTCTTTAGCCAAGTCCGTGGCCTGCTGGTCGAGCATGGCCGCTATGACACCACGATCCGCCTCGGTTGCCTCGGGACTCGTGGGCGCACTAGCCGGATGGCTCGGCTTGCCGGTCGCCGTCTTATCGTCGACCACGTCCTCCAACTCCAATTCGGCGGAAATCTCCGATTTCGCAGCCGGTGCCGTGCCGCGCGTCCCCGCTTGGATGCGCAACACCGTGTCGGCGCCCGGTGAGGGTTCCGTGGTGGCCACCCCGGACGGACCGCGTGCCCCCCCCGTAGCCGTTTCGCGCACCATACTCACAGCCTTGTTCAACGGCCCAGAGTCACCCCCTTTGGCACTGTCCCCAGTCACAGCGCGGCCGCGGCTGGCTAGCCAAGCCGTCAGCGCGTCCGCCCCCTCTCCAGCTGTTTGAATGCGATCCGCACGATTCTTGGCCATCATGCGATTGCAGATCATCACGAGCTCGGCGGGCGAGTCGGGCCTCTCGAGCTGCACCGCAGATGGGGCTTCCTTCTGGTGCTTCATCAGCCGTTCGGCCATCGATCCCTGAGGAAACGGGGGATGCCCCGTCAAGAGGAAGTACAAGGTGCATCCCAAACTGTAGATATCCGCGCGAGCGTCCACGCTGTGGCTGTTCAACGCCTGTTCCGGAGCCAGATAGTCGACCGTCCCCAAGACGTTATCGTCATTCGCAAGTGTGAGCGACGGTTTGTCGTCTTCGTGGAACTTGGCCAGCCCCATGTCCAACACCTTGACAACGCCGCGACGATCCACCAATAAATTGGCCGGCTTGATATCACGGTGAATCAAATTCGCGTCGTGTGCATGCTGGAGCCCGCGAGCCGCCTGGGCAATGCAATCCGCCGCCTCCTCGTACGTGAGTGGACCATTCTGCTGAACGCGAGTCTGCAAGTCATGTCCGTCGATATATTCCATGGCAATGTAGTGCGTATTGTCTTGATTGCTCACATCGTAAATGCGCACCACATTCGGATGGTCCAGCGCTGCTGAAGCACGCGCCTCGCGATGAAACCGAGCAAGATAAGAAGAATCTTCGACTCGGTTTTGCGGCAAGACCTTGATGGCAGCGCGGCGGCGCATCAATTCATGCTCCGCCAAATAAACCATGCTCATGCCACCCGTCCCCAGGTGGCGTAATAGCCGGTAGCTCCCCAGCCGAAATCCCTTATGACGCCCCGCCAGTAAATTGTCGGCTTGCCAGCGACTGAGGTACTCCCCCTGGACGAGCTGATCGGCAACCGCCCCCGCATCCGCGGGAAGCTCTCCGCCGCGTTCGGCGCGGACCCAGTCCAGCGCCTTTGCCAGCTCATCATCCGCCAGCAAACGGCTTCGTTTGATTAGCTCAATCAGTTTCGCGGTGTCGGGTACTCGGCTCATCTCTGTTCAGCGATCGCTTCCGGCCGACCAACGGGCCCCCTGCGGTTCGACCATCCTATTTCCTTATTAGAACACGAGTTGCCATTCTCACCAAAGGGCCTGTCCGCAGATTCATCCACTTTTCATCAAAATTGCCCGGTGACCGCTCCCCAACCCGCCCCCGGATGCCGTTTCCCCGGTACCACTCCTCCAGGGCGAGGCGGCTTTGATTCGCGGCTTTGATTCAGAGTGTCGCCGTCGGCCAGTCTCCGCAACATGCCGGGCTGCCGACGTGTCAGCCCGCATGATAACATGGCCCCAGAGAGGCCCGTCTATGCCAACCCCCTACGATGCACTGCTTGTCGTTTCATTCGGCGGCCCGGAGGGCCCGGATGATGTGCTCCCGTTTTTGGAGAACGTTCTGCGAGGTAAAAACGTGCCCCGCGAACGAATGATGGAAGTGGCCGAACACTACCATCATTTCGACGGCGTCAGTCCCATTAATAGCCAAGTGCGGGCCCTGATCGCCGCGTTAGAACCGGAACTGGCCCGACAGGACATTCGGCTGCCGATCTACTGGGGCAATCGGAATTGGCACCCCCTCCTACCCGACACTCTGGCCCAGATGGCGGCAGACGGCATCCAACGGGCCCTGGCCTTCGTGACCTCCGCCTACCGATCCTATTCCAACTGTCGTCAGTATTTGGAAAATATCGAGGCGGCGCGGCAGCAAGTTGGTCCCGCTCCCCCAATCATCGACAAAATTCGCCCCTTCTACAATCATCCCGGCTTTATCGAGGCCATGACCGATCGCGTTCGAGACTGCCTAGAGCAGGTTCCGGCGGACGAGCGACGGACCGTGCCTGTGATTTTTACCGCACACAGCATCCCCCGGGCGATGGCGGATGGCTGCGACTATCAACACGATCTGCGCGAGGCTTGTACCCTGGTGGGGCGACAATTGGAGCGGCACGACTGGTATCTGGCCTACCAAAGTCGCAGTGGTCCCCCTTCACAACCCTGGCTGGAGCCGGATATTCGCGACCAATTGACGCAGCTTCGCCAAACATCACGGGCCACCCACGTGATTGTGGTCCCCATCGGGTTCCTCAGTGACCACATGGAAGTGGTCTACGACTTGGACTATGAGGCCGCACAGACCTGCCAGACTCTGGGGTTCACCTTGATTCGTGGCAAGACCGCCGGCTGCCATCCGCGGTTTGTGACCATGATCGGTGAGCTGATCCAAGAACGGCTCCAAGGTACCCCAGCGCTCACTGCGGCTCCCGAGTCCTTGCCAAGTCCCAATGTGTGCCCCCCGGGCTGTTGTTCTTATGGCCGCCCCCCCGCCGAAAGCCTTCGGCCGACCTGATGCCGCCGGTTGCCGTCAGGCGACGGATGATGCCAGCGGAGGACAGTTGCTGTGCGGTGACTGCCACCGTGTTGTCATTTGGCATCCGGCCAGCATGGCAAACCCTGCCGTGGTTGACCGTTCTGACGGCGGTGGTCCGCTAAAAGTCGCCTCATTTTTACCGGAATGGTTGGTCCTCGGTCCGCGCGATCGTATAATTCAACTGGCCGCCGGAGCGATCCCGACCTGTTCTAGTTGCCTTCGTCGGCCCTGGATGGTGGACCTATGTACGTCGAGAGGTCTGCACGGTTGGATGACACCATATGAATGACGCCTTTGTTTGACACCGTTGTTTGACACCGTGAATTGTCTCGGGGCCGCATGATACGTGTGCCCGGGGGGTGAGGTAGCCGATGGGACGCAATCGATGGGGAGCCGTGCACCGCGGGATGTGGCATGCATTGGCACCAGTCGCGGTGTGGACCTTGATCGCCTCTCCTCAGCTGTTGATCGCCGAGGAGCCGGTTCAACAGGCGACGCTGGTACAACCACTACCCGCCACAGAGCCGTTGCCGGGCTCCCGCGACGATGAGCTGGCTCAGGCTCGGAAGCGTATCCGCCCCGTGCTCAATTACGCCCGGCAGACCCTAAAGTACGTGGACAATACCGTTCGAGATTACGAATGCATGCTGGTGCGTCGTGAACGTATCGATGGCGTGTTGAGTGGCTACCAGCATCTGCAAATGAAAATCCGCCACGAACAGCAACACGACGATCAAGCCCGGATCCCCTTTGCCGTCTACTTGAAGTTTCTTGGACCGGCTCGCTATCAAGGGCGCGAAGTTCTCTTCGTGCATGGCGAAAACGACGGATCCATGATCGCGCGCCGCGGCGGATCACAACTGGCCAACATGACACTCAAGCTGAATCCGGAAGGATCCTTGGCCATGCAATCCAACCGCTATCCAGTCACGGAGGTTGGTCTGCGCAATCTGATTGTCAAGCTTATCGAGGTCATGGAGAATGACCATGGCCTGGAGGGATGCGAGGTTCGTTTCTTCAAGAACTCAAAGATCAATAGTCGACCCTGCACGCACATCCAAGTATCCTATCCGCAACAGCGTGAGGGGCTTCGTTTCCAGCGAGCCGATGTCTACATCGATCATAAACTCAAATTGCCCATCTGCTTTGCATCCTATTACTGGCCGAACAAGCCGGGTGAAGATCCGCAATTGTTGGAAGAGTATGTCTACTCCGACCTTCAATTGAATGTGGGATTGACCGATGAAGACTTCAATCCACGCAACCCGGCCTACCGGTTTCAGCTCTCCGACAGCGACGCGGGCCGCGAGCCCCAACCGTCACCGACCAAGGAATAACCCTACTCAATCAATTCGGCCCTTGTCTTCGCTTACGAGCGACCCACGCTTATCGTACACTGGTTTCGAAACGTCTTGCCCTACACCGCTGATCCTGATCCCTCTCCCTTAACGTCTCACGTTTCGTTGCACCATCTTTTTTGGAGCTTATACCGATGCGCCGACACTTCCCGTTCACTAATGTCCCGTTCACTTATGCGTTTTTCGCCTTAACGGCCATGTTGGCATGGTCCATTCCCGACTCGCAGGCCCACGGCCAACTTGTAGGCCCGGCCTACGTGGCGGCACAGCCGGTCGTTACTTACACGCCAGAACGACGGGGCTTGTTCGGCCAACGCATTGTGTATCGGCCGCAGATCCAATACGCGGTACCGACCGTCAGCGTGCCCACCGTCTCCATCATGTCGGCCCCCATTACTACCTACTACGCCCCGGCGACTACGGTTTGGCCAACGGGGACGCCTGTCACCACCGGCTATGCACCGCTGGCCGCCCCCACGACAATTGTCCCCAGCGTGCGGTATGCCCCAACTACGACATACTACGCGCCCCATCCACCGGCGGCTGTGATAGTCCCCTAGCATTTTACAAGTGGCACAGGCATCTTGCCTGTGATCCACTACGAGCTCGAATCACAAAACGGATCACGGGCGGATCCGGTCGCCACCGCGTGGTTTCCGCCAGAAGATCGACTGCCGCCCAACGGACTACTGACCCAACTCGACGTTCCAGTACGCTTCGCTGATGAACTTGGACCAGCTGGCGATCCGTATGAAGTCGGCCGCGTAGAGGGGTTTCCAGACAGGGCGTACGGGGGGACGACGCAGTCGCATCCCCGATTTCTCGGGCGTCCGATCTGCTTTACGTTTGTTACATTCCAGACAGGCCAGCACGCAATTCTCCCAAGTCGATTGCCCCCCCTTGGAACGGGGCCAGACATGGTCGATGGTGAGCGCGTCACTGCCAGGCTGTACGCCGCAGTACTGGCAGGCGTATCGGTCGCGCTTGAATAGATTGCGGCGACTGAAGGGGACGTGGGTCGACGGGAGCCGATCGTACGCCACCAATGTCGCCACTTCGGGGGCTCGTAGATGAAATGAAGCCGAGCGGACCGACCAATCCCCATCGCGAGGCGTTTGACGCGACCAGTCGGCCCAGTCGTACGTCTGGAAATCCGCCGGATCGACAACACGAATCGCCTGATTCCACAACATGACCAAGACCCTGGCCACCGTGGAAATCTGAATCGGCTGCCAATTGCGGTTGAGGACCAACGTCGGTCGCTGTAGTACTCGAGCCGTCATCGACCTCAATTATAAGCGATCGGCCGCCCATAGCCAACCCTTCCTCTCGCTCCGCCGACGACCCGACGGCGCGCGCGGGTGGCACAGGCATGCTGACTGGGCACGAGAGAAACCTCATTTTCCCAGAAAATCCGTCACGGCGTCGAAGCAGACGCCGACGCAAGCCCCGTCAGCTGGGTGAATCCGGCCTCGATTTCCGACTGCAGGTCGGCGTAAGAAACGACCGTGCCACCATGCATGCCCTCGTCCAATTGATTGAACAGGTCGAATAGCTTTTCGCGGGCGGCCCGAGCCTCGCTGACCTGGGTCGAGCTGAGTGTCGCCGTGTCGATCAGCGGCCCCATGGCCTCAAATAGGTGGCCGATTTCGTGCATCGCGTCATGCGCATCATCCGGCTTGCCTGCCGTATACGCGTCCGCGATTTGTCGATCCAGCTCTTTGGCTTGCGCAACGGCGTCGGCTAGCGATTTGGGCGCAGCATGCTCATCGTCATGTTCATCAGCGCCATGTTCGTGCCCGTGTTCGACCTCGGATGTCGCCCCTCCCGGGGACTTCGCGGCCGGGGTCCCCGGCGTACAGCCTCCGAAAGCCACCAAGCACAGCGCCAATCCCCAACCGACCAATGGGCTACGGACGGCCAGCCATCCCTCGCTAAATACTCGCGTGATCTCCATGGAAACTTCATCCTTATTTCTTGCGAATGTAGATGCCCTGGGCCGCCACTTGCAAACCGCCCAGCTCGTCACGGCGGGTCTTGCCCGAAACGACGACCACTTGATCCTCTTGTAACCCGAGCAAAGTGCGGGCGTCCTGCTGGACGGTTTGCCCCTGGTCGTCAACGATATGTACGATCGCGGTGGCCATCTGGGCTTGGCGCCGTTTGCAAAAGGGGCAGCTTTCCGCATCATGCCCGGCTGTCTCGGCGTGCTGTTGCGCGGCCGCTTGGGCCTCAACATCCACGATGGCAAAAATCGCCTGTTTGGCATCCCAATGCGATACGCCGTCGATGTCTGGGGGTATCATCCCCACCAAAGTTCGGGCGGATGCCGACCCCTCCGGGGCCGCAGGTTCCTCAGTCGCTGCCACGGCCTCGTCGGTAGCGGTTCCACCCAGATGCTCCAGCACCGTTTGTATTGCCTCAGCCCCTTGTGGTTCTTCAGCCAATAGGAATCGCTTTCCCTCGGCGGACGGGCCGAGCGGAAGCGTGCTGGAGGAGTCGCAGCCACCGGAAAGTCCCACCACAATCACGACCATGACCAGGCACCGTAAGGAGCTGAGTCGGTCGGCGAGCAACGACCGCTCGGCAGCACGCGACAACCAGGAAAACCCGACGAGCTCCATCATGGTAAACCGTTTCATCGTAGGATTTCCCTTTCCGAGTGAGTCTATTGAAAGCCGCATCGCCCCAGCATCCCGGTTGAAGTCGCAAGATCCGTGACGACCCGACTTGCGTTGAGGCACTGACCCGATGGCCATGCCTTCGTCAACATTGAATGTGGGCTCCGGCACCACCCTCATTGTAAGGTTGTGCATACCAATTGCAAATAGCCCTTCGGGGCAACACATGTCAGCTAGGGGTGGAGCACAGCGCAACCCGTGGTTGCAGATCCCATCCGCGCCCGACTTGCCCCAACGGCAACGCCGTGAAGGATTTTTACCGGTAAAATGTAGGGTTTTTCGGTCATAGACTCCTCCTGGGA